>JBEQAH010000141.1:0-5554 GCA_041640435.1 bacterium
CCGGTGCTGCAACATCTCAGCCACCTGCCGGTGCTGGTGGACCCTTCCCAGGCCGCGGGCAAGCGGCAGTGGGTGCCAGCTCTCGCCCGGGCCGCGGTGGCCGCGGGGGCCGACGGACTGCTGGTGGAGGTCCACCCGGACCCCGAGCGCGCCCTCAGCGACGGCCCCCAGCAGCTGCGCCCCCAGGAGTTTGCCCACCTGGTCCCGCAGCTGCGCGCCATCGCTGAAGCGGTGGGCCGTACCGTGGCCACGGTGGCGGCGGGCGTTTGATAACGAACCTGTATCGGGGCGAAGTTGACACGCGTTTCCGTTCGCTGGTACAAGAGGAGGCAAACGCACCGAGGGAGCGGCGTCCGCGCAGCGCGCCGAACTACCGGCGAGGGGAGCGCGGACGCCCGCCGGGCCTGAGGCCCGGTCAAGGCGTCGGGCAACCCGACCCGAGGCGCAACCCGCAAGGGTTCCTCGGGTGCGTTTTTCAGGGAAAGGCGAAGACGGGAAGTAGTAGGCGTCCCTGGGGCTCCCGCAGAGAGCCGGAGCAGGTGAGATCCGGTGGGCCCGGCGCTGAACCTCGTCCCCGAGCCGGCCGGGCGAAGCCGAGTAACCCGGCCCGCGGCCCGCGTGACGGGCACAGAGGGCCGCCAGGTGCCTTTCAGCGCTGGCGGAACTAAGGTGGTACCGCGGGAGCCAACCCGTCCTTAGGTTGGCTCCCGTTCGTTTTCGGTGCACAGGAGGACAGGATGCGGACGACCTTGGTGGAGACGAAGAAGGCTTCCCGGACCCTGTCCGGCGCGCAGGCGGTGGTGCGGGTGCTGGAGGAGGCGGGGGTGGAGTGGGTCTTCGGCCACCCCGGCGGAGCCTCGCTCCCCCTGTACGACGCCCTGTACGACGCGCCGACCATCCGCCACGTGTTGTGCCGGCACGAGCAGGTGGCCGCGCACGCGGCCACGGGGTACGCGCGCGCCTCGGGGCGCTTCGGAGTGTGCACGGCGACCTCCGGCCCTGGCGCCACCAACCTCGTCACGGGCCTGGCGGACGCCATGATGGATTCTGCGGCGGTGCTAGCCATCACGGGCCAGGTGGTGCGCGCCAACATCGGGACCGACGCCTTCCAGGAAGCTGACGTCACGTCCATCACCATGCCCGTGACGAAGCACAACGCCCTCGTCATGGACCCCAAGGATCTAGTTCGGACGCTGCGGGAGGCCATCTACCTCTGCAGGTCCGGGCGTCCTGGCCCGGTGTTAGTGGACGTCCCCCGGGACGTCCTGCAAACGCAGATCCCCGAGGACCTCCTGGACGAACCCTTCGAGCCCAGGCGGCGGCCGGTTACGAAGGGACACCCTGCGCGCATCGCGGAGGCTGCGGAGGCCATCTCCACGAGCCGCCGGCCCATCCTGTACGTGGGCGGGGGCGCGCAGGGCGCGGCCGAACCCCTGGCACGACTGGCGCGCCGGTGCCGGATCCCCGTGACGGTCACGTTGATGGGCAAGGGTGCCTTCGACGAGACCGACCCTCTGTGCCTCGGCATGCTCGGGATGCATGGCACCGCGTACGCCAACTACGCCATCAACGCCGCGGATCTGGTGGTGGCCGTAGGGGCGCGGTTCGACGACCGCGTGACGGGCCGCCTGCGGGACTTCTGCCCCCATGCGCGGTTCGTGCACATCGACATCGACCCCTCCGAGATCGGAAAGAACAAGCCGGCCCACATCCCCATCGTGGGCGACGCCCGTGAGGTGTTGGAAGCCCTCGAACCGCTCGTGACCCCGCCGGACACGGAGGCCTGGTGGAAGCAGATCGAGGAGTGGCGGGCCCGCTACCCTTTGCGGTGGCGCCCGGGCCCCCTCCTCAAGCCCCAGCAGGTCATCGAGGCCATCTACCGGGCCACCCGCGGCGAGGCGGTGGTGACCACGGACGTGGGGCAGCACCAGATGTGGGCGGCCCAGTACTACCTGTGTCGCAGACCCCGGACCTTCATCTCTTCGGGCGGGCTGGGGGCGATGGGCTTCGGCTTCCCCGCGGCCATGGGCGCGCAGTTCGCGCGGCCTGACGCGCTGGTGGTGGCCATCGTGGGCGATGGGGGCTTCCAGATGACGATGCAGGACCTCATCACCGCGGTGGAGTGGAAGCTGCCCTTGAAGGTGTACGTGATCAACAACGCGTCCCTGGGGATGGTCCGGCAGTGGCAGGAGCTGTTCTACAACCGCCGGTACTCGGAGGTGCACCTCCGAAACCCGGACTTCGCCCGGATCGCGGAGGCCTTCGGGGCCGTGGGCATCCGCGTGGAGCGCGAGGAGCAGCTGGAGCCGGCGCTCCAGCATTCCCTGGAGGTCTCCGACCGGCCCGTGGTGGTGGACGTGATCGTGGACCCGGAGGAGAACTGCTACCCGATGATCCCGTCCGGCCAGTCTGTGAAGGAGATGATCCTGGGTGACTGAGGCCGCGCCGTCCCCGCAGCCGCAGGTGGAGCGCCGAGTGCTGTCCGTGCTGGTGGACAACGCACCCGGGGTCCTCATGCGGGTGGTGGCCCTGTTCCGCCGTCGGGGGATCAACATCCACAGCCTGGCGGTGTCCGTCACCGAGGACCCGGGGGTGTCGCGCATCACCATGACCGTGGAGTGCCCCGCGGCCCTGGCGGAGTCGGTGGTGAAGCAGGTGCGGCGGGTGGTGGAGGTGCGGCGGGTGCGGGACGTCACCGACGCGCCGCGGACGGAGCGGGAGCTGGCGCTGGTGAAGGTGAACGCGCCGGGCGGCGTCCGGTCAGAGATCCTGGAGGCCGCGCAGGTCTTCCGGGCACGGCCCGTGGACCTGACGGAGAAGACAGTGACCCTCGAGGTCACCGGCAGCCCCGAGAAGATCGACGCGTTCCTGAGCCTGGTGGCGCGCCACGGCGTGCGGGAGGTGGCCCGCACGGGTGCGGTGGTGCTGCTGCGGGGCTCGGCCGCGACCTAACAGGCGGAGGTGGAAGATGGCCAGGGTGTACTACGAGCAGGACGCCCGTCCGGAGCTGATCCGCGGCAAGCGGGTGGCGATCCTCGGGTACGGGAGCCAGGGGCACGCACACGCCCTCAACCTGAGGGACCAGGGCGTGGACGTGGTGGTGGGCCTCAAACCCGGCGGGTCGTGGGACCGCGCCCAGGCGGATGGCTTCCGGGTGGTGGACGTGGCAGAGGCGGTGCGGCAGGCGGACGTGGTTTCCATGCTGCTGCCGGACATGGTGCAGGCGCAGGTGTACCGGGAGGCCATCCGGCCAAACCTGCGCCGGGGCCAGGCCCTCGCCTTCGCCCACGGGTTCGTGGTGCTGTACGGCCAGGTGGAACCGCCCCCGGACGTGGACGTGTTCATGGTGGCCCCCAAGTCTCCGGGCCACCGCATGCGGGAGGTGTTCGTGGAGGGCGCGGGGGTTCCGGGGCTCGTGGCGGTCCACCAGGACGCCACCGGGCAGGCCAAGGAGCTGGCGCTCGCGTACGCGTGGGGCGTGGGATGCCTGCGGGCCGGCGTGGTGGAGACGACCTTCAGGGAGGAGACGGAGAGCGACCTGTTCGGCGAGCAGGCGGTCCTGTGTGGAGGGGTCACCGCCCTGATCCAGGCGGGGTTCGAGACCCTGGTGGAGGCCGGCTACCAGCCCGAGATCGCGTACTTCGAGTGCCTGAACGAGCTCAAGCTCATCGTGGACCTCATCTACGAAGGCGGGATGCAGTGGATGCGGTATTCGATCTCGGACACCGCAGAGTACGGGGACTACACCCGGGGGCCCCGGATCATCGACGACCACGTGCGCCAGCGGATGAAGGAGATCTTGAAGGAAGTCCAGGACGGGACCTTCGCCCGGGAGTGGATTCTGGAAGGCCAGGCGAACTTCCCGTCTTTCCGGAACCTACGGGCCCGGGCCGCGCAGCATCCCATCGAGGAGGTGGGCCGGCAGCTGCGGGCCATGATGCCGTGGCTGCGGCGACCCCAGGCCAAGACGCCGCAGCCCGTGGGCACGGGTGGGGGGAGTGGGCAGTGACGGACCGCGTTTACGTCTTCGACACCACGCTTCGGGACGGCGAGCAGTCCCCCGGCTTCTCCATGACCGTGCAGGAGAAGCTGGAGATGGCCCAGGCCCTGGCGCACCTGGGCGTGGACGTGATCGAGGCGGGGTTCCCCATCGCCTCCCCCGGAGATCTGGAGGCAGTTCGGGCGGTGGCGCGGCAGGTGCGGGGCCCGGTGATCTGTGGCCTGGCCCGGGCGCACCCGAAGGACATCGAGGTGTGCTGGGAGGGGGTGCGGGAGGCCGAACGACCTCGCATCCACACCTTCATCGCCACCTCTCCCATCCACATGGAACGCAAGCTCCGCATGCGTCCCGATGAAGTGCTGGAGGCGGCCCGGCAGGCGGTCCGGCTGGCGCGCCGGCTGTGCGCGGACGTGGAGTTCAGCTGCGAGGACGCCACGCGCTCGGAAGTCGACTTCCTCTGTCGCGTGGTGGAGGCCGCCATCCGGGAGGGCGCCACGGTGATCAACCTGCCGGACACCGTGGGGTACGCGGTTCCCCAGGAGTACGCGGCCCTCCTGCGCGCGGTGCGGGAGCGCGTGCCGGACGCGGACCGGGTGGTGTGGAGCGTGCACTGCCACGATGACCTGGGCATGGCCGTGGCCAACTCCCTGGCGGGCATCCAGGCGGGCGCCCGGCAGGTGGAGGGCACCATCAACGGGATCGGGGAACGGGCGGGCAACGCCGCCCTGGAGGAGGTGGTGATGGCGCTGGTGACCCGCCGCGACGTCTTCGGGCTGCACGTGGGGATCGACACCACCCGCATCTACCCCACGAGCCGCTTGCTCACCGCCCTCACGGGGGTGGACGTACAGCCCAACAAGGCGGTGGTAGGCGCCAACGCCTTCGCGCACGAGGCCGGCATCCACCAGCACGGTGTGCTCAACGACCCGCGGACGTACGAGATCATGACCCCTGCCTCCGTGGGCGTGCCCACCAACCGCCTGGTGCTCGGCAAGCACTCGGGCCGGCACGCCCTGGCCCACGCGCTCCGGGAGATGGGGTTCCATCTCAACGACGAGGAGATCGAGCGGGTCTACGGCCGCTTTAAGGCGCTGTGCGACCGCAAGAAGAGGGTGGAGGTGGGCGACTTGGTGGCGCTGGTGCAGGAGGGGTTCGCGGCGGCGCCGGAGACGTACCGGCTAGTTTCCTTCCGCGTGACCACCGCCAGCGACGAGCCACCCCACGCCGCCGTCCGCCTGGAGCGCGGCGGCCAACTGTACGTCGCAGAGCGGGGCGGGGACGGGCCGGTGGACGCCCTGTTCGCCGCCATCAACGCCGCCGCGGGGCGGGACGTGGTGTTGCTGGACTACAGCCTGCGGTCCGCCACGGGCGGGAGTGACGCCTTGGGCGAGGCGGTGTGCCGACTCAGGGACGGAGACCGGGTGGCCACGGGCCGCGGGAGCAGTACGGACGTGCTGGAGGCGAGTGCCCTGGCGTACGTGGCTGCCCTCAACAAGCTGGTGGAAGCCAGGCCCGCGGAAGCACTCCGCGCGGGGCCATGAACAAAAGGCGTAC
>JBEQAH010000142.1:0-5495 GCA_041640435.1 bacterium
CGAGCGGATTCGAACCGCCGACCTCCGCGTTGCGAACGCGGCGCTCTCCCAGCTGAGCTACGTCCCCACGCACCAGGATTGTAGCACGGACCGCGCTCGAGGACAGCCCGACGCGGGTGGGGTGGGGTAGGCCGCCGCGGCGGACGCGACGCCCAGTCTGCAGAAGAGTAAGATGGAGGCTGCGGAGGCGAACCATGGTGGAAGCGGGAGAGCAGGCGCCGGACTTCGAGGCGGTGGACCAGGAGGGCCGCCGGGTGCGGCTTCGCGACTTTCGCGGGCGCCGGGTGGTCCTGTACTTCTACCCCAGGGACGGCACGCCCGGATGCACCAGAGAAGCGTGTTCGTTCCGGGACGTGCACAGAGACCTCCAGCGGGCGGGCGTGGTGGTCCTCGGGGTGAGCCCCGATCCGCCGGACTCCCACCGCCGGTTTCGGGAAAAGCATAGACTGCCGTTCTCCCTGCTATCGGACGAGGGCCACCGGATCGCACAGGCATACGGGGTGTGGGCGGAGAAGAACTCCTACGGGAAGAAGGTGTGGGGTGTGGCGCGGACCACCTTCCTGGTGGGGCCGGACGGGCGGGTGGAGCGAGTGTGGCGGCGGGTAAAGCCTGACCGCCACGGGGAAGAGGTGCTGCAAGCGCTGAGAGAGTCTGTGCGGGAGAAGAGGTGAGGGACCACCGGACTCGTGTCTCCAGGCGCCGGGCAAGGCGTTGGTCCGCGTGGCTCGGCCGGGCCGTGGTGGCGAGCGCGGCAGCGGCGCTGCTTGGGGCTGTCGTCGGCGCGGTCCTGCTCGCTTCCCTGCGCTCAAATCTGCCCGACGTGGCGGCGCTGTACCGGCCGCCGAGCCAGGCAACCCGGGTCTACGCGGCCAACGGGGAGCTGATCGCGAGCCTTTACCGCGAGAACCGGGCCTACGTGCGGCTGCGGGACATCCCGCAGGCCTTGCAGCAGGCCGTAATCGCCATCGAGGACGAGAGGTTCTACCAGCACCGGGGGGTGGACATCCGCGGGATCCTCCGTGCTGCGTGGCGCAACTTCACCCGGCAGGCTGTGGTAGAAGGGGGAAGCACCATCACCCAGCAACTGGCGCGCAACCTGTTCCTGAGTCCCCGCCGGACCCTCGACCGCAAGCTCCAGGAAATCCTCCTGGCGGTGGAGATCGAGCGGCGCCTGACGAAGGACGAGATCCTGGAGCGCTACCTCAACCAAGTGTACTTCGGCAACGGCGCCTACGGCGTGGAGATGGCCGCCCGCCTGTTCTTCGGCAAGAGCGCCCGCGACCTGACCCTCCCGGAGGCGGCCCTGCTGGCCGGGGTCATCCAGGCACCGTCCCGATACTCGCCCTTCGACAACCTGGAGGGAGCGAAGCGCAGGCAGGCGGTCGTCCTGGATCGCATGGCGGAACTCGGCTACATCAGCCGTGCGCGGGCAGAGGCGGCCAAGCGGGTTCCTCTCCGCCTGCTCCCCGGAGTCCGGAACGCAGGACTCGTAGGCGTCCGGGCTCCCTACTTCGTGTCGTACATCCTCCCAGCGCTCGTGGAGCGCTTTGGCGAGGATGCGGTGTACAGCGGTGGCCTTCGGGTGTACACCACCCTGGACCCCCGGCTGCAGGCCATTGCCCAGCAGGTGATCACCCGGGGCATTCAGGAGGCGCGGCGGACCGGCCTGCGGGTGACGGAAGGGGCCCTGGTGGCGCTGGAGCCGGGCACGGGGCGGGTGCTGGCCATGGTGGGCGGGGTGGATTTTGGGGTCTCCCAGTTCAACCGCGCCTGGCAAGCCCGGCGCCAGCCCGGTTCAGCCTTCAAGCCCTTCATCTATACGGCTGCGGTGGAGAACGGGGTCTCGCCCGACCGGGTCCTGCTGGACGCACCCGTGGAGTACCGGATCGCGGGGTGGGGTTACTGGAGGCCGAAGAACTACGACGGTAGCTACTGGGGTCCCATCCCGCTGCGGGTAGCTCTTGAGCACTCCCGCAACATTCCCGCGGTGCGCATGCTGGCCGAGCTGGGCCCGCAGACGGTGATCGAGGTCGCCCGGCGGATGGGGATCCGTAGCCCCCTCCAGCCAAACCTCTCCCTGGCGCTGGGGACGTCCGAGGTCACCGTACTCGAGATGGCGTCTGCGTTCGCCACCCTCGCCGCGGGCGGAATCCAGGCGGACCCGCTGGCCATCACGAAGGTGGTGGATGCCCGGGGGCGGGTGCTGAAGGAGGTGCAGCCCAGCCGGCGCATGGCGCTGCGGCCCGAGGTGGCGTACCTGATGACGGACCTGCTGCGGGGTGTGATCCTGCGGGGCACCGGGCGCGCCGCGGACGTGGGCCGTCCGGCAGCGGGCAAGACCGGAACCACGGACGACTACCGGAACGCGTGGTTTGTAGGTTACACCCCGGAGCTCGCGGTGGCGGTGTGGGTCGGGAACGACGACAACAGCCCGACCAATCGGATCACGGGCGGCTCACTCCCAGCGCGTCTATGGGCGCGGTTCGTGCGCGAGGCGCTGCGCGGCCGCCCGGTGCAGAACTTCTCGGTTCCGGACGGGATCGTGCACGTGCCGGTGTGTGTGAGCCACGGGCCGGACGGGACGTGCGAGCGGCAGGCGTGGCGTCCGGTGCTCCGGGGCTCGACCCCCGCCCCAGAGCCCTCGCCGGCCCAGGCCGCCCCCAAGGAGGTCGAGAACGGGGCGAGTCCTCTGGTGCTGCTGCGGCCGGTGGACGGGGCGGTGGTGGAGTCGCCGTTCACCATCGAGGGCCGCGCTGCACCCGGTTGGACCGTACGCCTACAGGTCGTGCTGGAGGGCGGCCCCCGGCGGGTGGAGGTCTTGGACACGCAGATCCCTGTAGGCTCCGACGGGTCGTTTGCGTACACGTTTGAGTCTGCGCTGCGCTTCTCGGGTGCACGGTACCGCATCGCGGTGACGGTGGCCGATCCTTCGGGTACGCCTGCCCAGGTGACGGTCACGGTGCAGGAACGGTAGGTGAGGGAAGATGGCGGGTCACTCCAAGTGGCACAACATCCGGATCAAGAAGGAGAAGATGGACAGGCACCGCGGCCGGCTGTTCAGCAAGCTGACGCGGGAGATCATCGTGGCCGCTCGGGAGGGCGGGGGAAACCCCGAGGCCAACGTCCGGTTGCGCAGCGCCATCGAGCGGGCCCGCGACGCAGGCATGCCCAACGAGAACATCCAGCGGGCCATCGCGCGAGGGACCGGGGCTACGGGCGGTGAGCACTACGAGGAGGTCACCTACGAGGGCTACGGCCCCGGGGGGGTCGCCATCCTGGTGCGGGCGGCCACGGACAACCGCAACCGCACCGCCGCGGACGTGCGGGCGGTGTTCCACCGGCACCAGGGGAACCTGGCTGAGGCGGGTGCGGTGGCGTGGATGTTCGAGCAGAAGGGCGTGATCCAGGTGGACCGTCAGCAGGTCCACGAAGACGAACTCCTGATGCGAGCCCTGGAGGCGGGGGCGGAGGACGTGCGGGCGGAAGGCGACATCTTCGAGGTCGTGACCGCTCCCGAGGACCTGGGCCGGGTGCGGACGGCTCTGGCCGCCGCAGGCATCCCGGTAGCCCGGGCGGAGCTGCAGCAGGTCCCCAAGACCACCGTGCCGCTGTCGGGGCCGGACGCCGAGCGGGTCTTGCGCCTGCTGGAGGCCCTGGAGGAGCTGGACGACGTCCAGCAGGTGTACGCGAACTTCGACATCCCGGAGGAGGTCCTCCAGCGCGTGGGGTAGGGCCCGAACGCGCAGCCCGGCAGGCGATTCCGCGGTTGGCGGCGAATCCGCGTTCGAGGAGATGCTGGTGCTCGGGCTGGACCCAGGACTGCGCTACACCGGGTATGCGGCCGCAGTGGGCTGCGGGCAGGGTGTGCTGGTGAGGGAGGTTGGAGTCCTGCGGGTCCCCCGGGGGGCTTTGGGTGAGCGCTTACGGGACGTGTACCGGGACGCCGTCGCCCTCCTGGAGGAGCTGCGGCCCGACCGAGTTGTCCTGGAGGACCTCTTCACCCACGCCCGCCACCCTCGCACGGCGGTGCACGTGGCGCATGTGCGCGGCGTTCTCTACCTGGCAGCGGCGCAGGTGGGTGTGCCGGTGGAGAGCCTCCCGCCCGCGGCCGTGAAGCGCGCGGTGTGCGGGAACGGTCGGGCGCCCAAGGCTCAGGTGCAGGCCGCAGTACTCCGCCTCCTGGGGCTTTCCGGGGACCTGGACTCCCACGCCGCCGACGCCCTGGCGCTCGCGGCCACCTCCCTCGTGCGGGCGGGCTACCCACTGGACGGCGCAGGCAGGCGGTGATTGCGTACCTGAGGGGCCGGGTGGTGCGGAGGGCGGAGGCCAGCGTGGTGGTGGAGTGCGCGGGTGTGGGCTACGAGGTGGCGCTGCCGGCGTACCTGGCGGGCCGCTTGCCCGCCACGGAGGGGGAGACGGTGGAGCTGTACGTGTCCTACCAGGCCACTCCGAACCACCCCAAGCCTGTGCTGGTGGGCTTCCTGCATCCCGTGGAACAGGAGTTCTTCGAGCGTTTCCTCACCGTGGACGGCCTCGGACCTGCGAAGGCCGTGCGGGCGCTGGCCCGGCCGGTGCACGAAGTCGCGTCTGCCATCGAGCGTCGGGACGTGGAGTTCCTCAAGCGACTCCCGGGGCTCGGGGAGCGGACCGCGCAGAAGGTGGTGGCGGCGTTGTCGGGGAAGGTGGCTAAGTACGCGCTGCTCCGCGAGGGCGCCCCGCCCGCGGCGGTGGGGCCGCAGGACTTTCGGGAGGAGGTTCTCCAGATCCTCACCCGGCAACTCGGGCACCGGCCCGCGGAGGCCCGGCGGATGGTGGAGGAGGCCCTGCGCCGCAACCCGAGGGTGAGTTCCGCGGAGGAGCTATTTGAGGAGGTGTACCGGGTGCAGCGGGCCGAGCAGCCCGTGGAGGAGGGCGGATGACCAGGGAGCGCTTCGTCGCCGCACAGCTGCCGCCGGAGGAAGCGGGGTTCTTGCGCAGCCTGCGGCCCCGCAGCCTGGACGAGTGCGTGGGGCAGGCGAAGGTGCGCGAAGGGCTGCGCATCGCCATCCAGGCCGCGCGGGAGCGCGGGGAACCCCTCGACCACATCCTCCTGCACGGCCCACCGGGCCTCGGCAAGACCACCCTGGCGAACGTGGTGGCCGCGGAGATGGGCACGAATCTCGTCCAGACCTCCGGCCCGGCCCTGGAACGGGGCGGCGACCTCATGGGGATCCTCACGAACCTCAACGAGGGAGATGTGCTGTTCGTGGACGAGATCCACCGGCTCAGCCGCGCGGTGGAGGAGTTCCTCTACCCCGCCATGGAGGACTTCTGCGTGCACTTCGTGCTGGATCGGGGGGTCCACGCGCGCACCCTCCGCTACACCCTCAAGCCCTTCACCCTGATCGGGGCCACCACCCGCGCGGGACTCCTCACCTCTCCGCTGCGGGAACGGTTCGGCATCTCCTACCACCTGGACTTCTACTCGGAGGAGGAGCTGGTGCAGGTGGTGATGC
>JBEQAH010000143.1:0-5482 GCA_041640435.1 bacterium
TTTTTGTGTCCGACCTCATGCGGGCCATCACCATCCCCTGCCAGCTGGACTTCATGGCCACCAGCGCGTACGGGGCTGGCACGGAGAACACCGGGGTGGTCCGCATCCTGAAGGACCTGAACGAGAGCATCGAGGGGCGGCACGTGATCGTGGTGGACGACATCGTGGACACGGGGCTCACCATGGACTACCTGCTCACCACCCTGAAGGCCCGCTACCCCGCGAGCCTCGCGGTGTGTGTGCTCCTGGACAAGGTGGAGCGCCGGCGCCGGGAAGTCCCCCTGCGCTACGTGGGCTTTCAGATCCCCGACCGGTTCGTGGTGGGCTACGGGATGGACTACGCCGGGCTGTACCGGAATCTGCCGTTTTTGTGCGTGCTGAAGCCGGAGGTGTACCGATGACCCCGAGGGCGGCCGAACGCGACCTCCTGACCTCGTCGGACCTGCACGATGCGGTGCCCATCGGGCTCGGGCGCCTTGCGCGGCGCGCCTACGGCTACGACGACATCGCGCTCGTGCCTGCGGCGACCACCGTGGACCCCGAGGACGTGGACACCTCGTGGGAGGTGGGGGGACTTCGGCTGCGCATCCCGGTGTTGGGCGCCGCCATGGATAGCGTGACCGACGTGCGCACCGCGACGCTGCTGTGGGAGCTGGGCGGCGCCGGGGTACTGAACCTGGAGGGCCTGCAGACCCGGTACGACGATCCCACGGAGGCCCTGGACCGGATCGCCGCGGCGCCCCAGGAGGCGTGTGTGCCGCTGCTCCAGGAGCTGTACGCCGCGCCGATCCGGGAAGACCTGGTGGCGAGGCGCATCGCGGAAATCAAGCGCTTTGGGGCCGCGGCCTTTGTCTCCACTACGCCCGCGTCCGCTCCCCACCTTGCGCCGCTCGCGGAGGAGGCGGGGGCCGACGTGATCGTGCTCCAGTCCACCGTGGTGACGGACCGCCACCGGTCGTCTCGGGGCCGTGGGGTGTCGGTGCGCGAGATCATCCGGCGGCTGCACGTACCCGTGATGGCCGGCAACTGCGTCTGTTACGAGGCGGCGGTGGAGCTGCTGGAGGCGGGTGTGGCAGGCCTGCTGGTGGGCGTGGGGCCGGGCGCTGCGTGTACGAGCCGGCGGGTTTTGGGTGTGGGCGTGCCGCAGGTGACGGCCCTGTGTGACGTGGCCGCCGCCCGTGACGAGTTCCGCGCCCGCACCGGCCGGCATGTCCCCATCGTGGCGGACGGGGGCATTCGGGTGGGGGGCGAGGTGGCCAAGTCGGTGGCGTGCGGGGCGGACGCGGTGATGCTCGGGTCTGCCCTCGCGTGCGCCGTGGAGGCCCCGGGCCGCGGGTACCACTGGGGGATGGCGACCCCGCACGCGGCGCTCCCTCGCGGGACCCGCATCCGGGTCGGGACCACCGGTAGCCTGCGCCAGATCCTGCTGGGGCCCGCGCAGGTGGACGACGGCAGCCAGAACCTCGTGGAAGCTCTGCGGACAGCCATGGGGCTGTGCGGCGCGCAAACCCTGCGGGAGATGCACCGGGCACAGATCATGCTTGCTCCCGCTCTCCTTACCGAGGGAAAAGCGGTTCAGTTTGCTCAGCGGGTCGGCCAGGGGCGGTAGCAGGGGAAGGGTTTGGCGGCGCGCTCCCCACTCGGAGGAGGCCTGAGCGTGGGAGACCGACCCGGCTCCGTGGCTGTGGGAATCGCTGACCAGACCCTACCGGCGGCCCCTGACCTCGTGGTCGTGCTGGACTTCGGCGCCCAGTACGCGCAGCTGATCGCCCGCCGGGTGCGTGAGCTCCGCGTCTACAGCCGGGTGGTGCCCTACGACACGCCCGCGGAGGCGGTGGCGGCCCTGCGCCCCAAGGGCATCGTGCTCTCGGGAGGCCCGGCCAGCGTGTACGAGGAGGGGGCGCCGCAGCCGGACCCCAAGATCCTCCAGCTGGGGATCCCCGTCCTGGGGATCTGCTACGGCATGCAGTGGATGGCACACGCCCTGGGAGGCCGCACGGGCCCAGCACCGGTCCGGGAGTACGGGCGCACGCGGCTCGTGGTGGAACAGCCGGGCGAACTCTTCGCGGGGCTCGAGCGTCGGCTGCTTTGCTGGATGAGCCACGGGGATGCAGTCTTAGAGCTCCCGCCGGGGTTCGAACCGATGGCCTGGACGGACCACGTGCCCTACGCTGCCATGCACGACCCGCGCCGGGGGCTGTACGGGGTCCAGTTCCACCCGGAGGTGTCGCACACCCCGTGGGGCAGGGACGTGCTGGGGAACTTCCTGTTTCGAATCTGCGGGTGCCAAGCCACCTGGACCATGCGCTCGTTCCTCGAGGAGGCCACAGAACGCGTGCGGGCTCAGGTGGGAGCCGGCCGCGTCCTGTGCGCCCTGAGTGGTGGGGTGGATTCGTCCGCGGCCGCGGCGCTGGTCCACCGTGCCGTGGGAGACCAGCTGACCTGCGTGTTCGTGGACCATGGGTTCATGCGCAAGGGGGAGCCCGAGCAGGTGGTTCGGACATTCCGCGACCACTTTCGCATCCCCCTCGTGGTTGTGGACGCCCGAGACCGATTCCTGCAGCGCCTGAGGGGCGTGCGGGACCCGGAGGAGAAGAGGCGACGGATCGGCGAGGAGTTCATCCGGATCTTCGAGGAGCAGGCCGGGCACCTGGGCCGGGTGGACTTCCTCGTCCAAGGCACCCTGTACCCCGACGTCATCGAGTCGGGGACGCGTACCGCGGCCCGCATCAAGACCCACCACAACGTGGGTGGGCTCCCCGAGCGCATGGGCTTTAAGCTGGTGGAGCCTTTCCGGGACCTGTTTAAGGACGAGGTGCGGGAGGTGGCTCGGGAGCTCGGCTTGCCCGAGGAGATGGTATGGCGCCACCCCTTCCCCGGACCCGGGCTGGCCATCCGGGTGGTGGGCGAGGTGACGGAAGAACGGCTAGAGGTACTCCGAGAGGCCGACGCGGTCTTGCTGGAGGAGATCCGAAGGGCGGGGCTCTGGCGGGAGGTGTGGCAGGCGTTCTGCGTGCTGCTCCCGGTGCGCACCGTAGGAGTCGCGGGGGACGCCCGCACCTACGGCTACGCCTGCGCGGTCCGGGTGGTCACCAGCGAGGACGGCATGACGGCGGACTGGGCCCGCCTGCCACCCGAGTTCCTGGAGGTGGTGGCGGCCCGCATCACGCGCGAGGTCCCGGCCATCACCCGGGTGGTGTACGACGTCACCTCCAAACCCCCTGCTACCATCGAGTGGGAGTGAGACCTGGGGTCGCGCGGGTTGCCTGCCGTGGAGCAGGGGAGCTGGAGGTTGCAGACGTGCTACAAGGGATCCCCGTAAGACAGGTGGAGGAGCTCCTGGGGGCCCTCAACCCACAGCAGCAGGAGGCTGTGGTGCACCCCGGCGGGCCCCTGCTGGTCCTGGCGGGAGCGGGCTCCGGCAAAACCCGGGTCCTGGCGTACCGGATCGCCTACCTGGTGCGCGGTCTTGGGGTCTCCCCTGAGCGCATCCTCGCCGTGACCTTCACCAACAAGGCCGCGGAGGAGATGCGCCAGCGCGTGGCCGGCTTGCTCGGGGAGCGCGTGGCCCGGAGGGTCTGGATGGGCACCTTCCACCGCACCTGCGCGCGGCTCCTGCGGGAGCACGCAGACCGGCTGGGCCTGCCCAAGAGCTTTTCCATCTACGGCGAGGACGACCAGCGGCAGGTGATGCGGGAGGCGTTGCGGAGGGTGGGTGTGGACGACCGCCGGTTCCCGCCCGGGGCGGTGCTGGCCACCATCTCCGCGGCACGCAACGACGGCCTGGACGTCGCCGGCTACGAGGCCCGCGCCACCTCCGCCTTCGAGCGGGTGGTGGCGGCGTGCTGGCGGGAGTACCAGCGCCTGCTGTGGGCGCGCGGCGCGGTGGACTTCGACGACCTCCTGACCGAAGCCCTGCGTCTCCTGGAGGAAGTCCCGGAGGTGCGGGAACGGTACCAGGACCGCTTTTTGCACGTGCTGGTGGACGAGTACCAGGACACGAACCCCGTGCAGTTTCGGCTGGTGGCGCGCCTGTGCGAACGGCACCGGAACCTGTTCGTGGTGGGGGATGTGGACCAGGCCATCTACGGCTGGCGCGGTGCGGACATCCGGAACATCCTGGAGTTCGAGCGCGACTTCCCGGATGCCCGCGTCCTCCCCCTGGAGGAGAACTACCGCTCGACCCAGACGATCCTGCGGGCCGCGGAAGCGCTCATCGCGCAAAACCCGCGGAAGTACCCCAAGCGGCTGTGGACCCGGAATCCCGAGGGGACGCCGGTGGTGGTGTACGCGGCATCCGACGAGCACGACGAGGCGCGCTTTGTGGTCGAATGTCTGCAGCGTCTGCGGAGCGAGGGGTTCGGGCTGGGCGAATGCGCTGTGCTGTACCGGGTCAACGCCATGTCCCGGCAGTTCGAGGAAGCGTTCCTGCGCGCGGGGCTCCCCTATCAGGTGGTGGGCGCGGTGCGCTTCTACGAGCGCAAGGAGGTGAAGGACATCCTCAGCTACCTGCGGGTCCTCACCAACCCCCAGGACGAGCTGAGCCTTCTGCGGGCGCTCCAGGCCCCGAGGCGGGGGATCGGCGAGGGGAGTGTGGACAGGCTGAGGACGTTTGCCGCGAGTCGGGGATGGAGCCTGTGGGAAGCTCTCGAGCACGCGGAGGAAGTACCCGGCCTGCCCGCTGCGGCCCGCAAGGCTGCCAGGGCCTTTGTGGACACGCTGCGCGAGCTCATGGCGCTGGCCGGGCGCGCGCGGGCCAGTGAGCTCGTGGTGGAGGTCCTGGAGCGCACGGGGTACCGGGACGCCCTGGAGGCGGAGGGCACGGATGAGGCGGCAAGTCGCCTGGAGAACGTGCAGGAGCTGGTCACGGTGGCGCAGGAGTACGAAGCGACCACCGGCGACGGGAGCCTAGAGGCGTTTCTGGAACACCTGTCCCTGGTCACCGACGCCGACACCTACGATGAGCGGGCGGATCGGGTGGTGCTGATGACCCTCCACGCCGCCAAGGGACTGGAGTTCCGCGCGGTGTTCCTGTGCGGGCTGGAGGAGGGGATCTTCCCACACGTCCGGAGCTTCGATGAGCCCCGCCAGCTCGAGGAGGAACGGCGCCTCGCCTACGTGGGGATCACGCGCGCCAAGGAACGGCTGTACCTGAGTTACGCGCAGCTGCGCAGCCTGTTCGGCCGTACGGTGGCCAACGTGCCCTCTCGGTTTTTGGACGAGCTGCCCGAGGAGACCCTGGAGCGGGTACAGCCCGGTCCGGCGCCCTGGGACGCCGCGCCCCTCAGCTGCCCCCGGACCCCTGTGCCGCTGGCGGTCGGCGACGTGGTCTGGCACCGGCACTTCGGCCGAGGGAGGGTCCTCGAGCTGGAGGGCGAGGGCGAAACCGCGGTGGCCACGGTGCACTTCGAGGGGCTCGGCGCCAAACGCCTGGCCCTCGGTTACGCCCCCCTGGAACGGGTGGAAGGCTAGGGTCGGCGCG
>JBEQAH010000144.1:0-5431 GCA_041640435.1 bacterium
AGCTGTTCCGGACCCTTCGGGAGGGCGACGAGGTCGAGGGTGTGGTCCGGCGGATTACAGACTTCGGGGCCTTCATCGATCTGGGCGGCGTAGATGCGCTGTTGCCCATCAGCGAGATGTCCTGGACCTACATCAAGCACCCCTCCGAAGCGGTCCGGCGGGGCCAGACCTTGCGGCTGCGGGTCATCCGGGTGGACCCGACTGCGGGCAAGATCAGCCTGAGCCTCAAGCAGGTACTGCCGGACCCCTGGGTGGAGATCCGGTCCCGCTACCGCGAAGGCGACGTGGTGCGGGGCAAGGTGGTGCGCTTGGCGCCCTCCGGAGCCTTTGTGCGGCTGCGGGACGTGGATGCCTTCCTGCCCGTGGGCGAGGTGGCGGAGCGGCGGGGCCAGAAGATCGAGGAGCTGGTCCAGGTGGGCAGCACGGTGGAGGCGGTGGTCACCGAGATCAAGCCCGAGGATCGGCGCATGGTGGTGAGCGTGCGGCGGCTCCGGCAGCAGCGGGAGCGCGAGGAGCTGGCGGGCTACCAGCAGGCCCAGGAGCGCAGCGGGTTTACCATCGGCGCCGTGGCGGGGGACGTGCTGCGCCAGGCGGTCCGCGGCACAGAGGAGCCGGGCGAACCACAGCATTCCTCGGAGGCCGGTCACGGGAACCAGGACGCGTAGCCGGGGCCGTGGTAGGCTGGTGGTGCGGGGCGTGGCGCAGCTTGGCTAGCGCGCAGCGTTCGGGACGCTGAGGTCGGCGGTTCAAATCCGCCCGCCCCGACCAGAGGGACCCTCGCAGATCACCGGAGCCATCCGGGGGCCGGATGAGCCCACGCGACCCAACACTGGGTTAGACCCCTTGACCGTGGACGGTCGCGACGGCGACCATACATAACGGGAAGCGCACGGGGTGGTCGGCGGAGGCCGGCCTGAGAGAGACCCGTAGAACCTGATCCGGGTAATGCCGGCGGAGGGAATGCGCGGCGCGAACTCGCAGACCCAGCAATTCTCCCGCCTTTGCTGCCCCCTGGACAGACGCTCCCCGTAAGCGGAGGTGGCCTGTTTCTTTGACAGCGGTGGCGGTGGTGGGCGCGGGGATCGTGGGGCTGGCGGTGGCCGAGGAGCTGACGAGGTCCGGCCGCGCTGTCCTGGTCCTGGAGCGCGACAGGGTCGGAGAGACCTGCGCAGCCTCCGTAGCCGCGGGGATGCTGGCGCCCGCGGCAGAAGCCGACAGGACTCCTCTCGCGACCACCCGGATCGCCCTAGAGAGCCACCGAATGTATCCGGGGTGGGTGGCTCGGCTGGAGACCACTTCGGGGATTGACGTGGGGTTCGACCGGTCCGGGACGGTGGTGGCAGCCCTGGACGCGGACGACCTTCGAGAACTTGCCCACCTGGAGCGGGCGCAACAACGGTTCGGGTTGAAGACGACACGCCTGTCCGCCCGGGAGGCGAGGGAGCTGCAGCCTTCACTGGGCCCGGCGGTGGTGGGCGGTCTGCTGTTGGAGGACGATTGGCAGGTGGACCCGCGGCGCCTGCTGGAAGCGCTTCGGCGATGCGTGGAGCTTCAGGGGGGTCGGGTGCGCGAGGGCGTGCGGGTACTCGCCTTGGAGCGGCACGGCCGCGCGTGGCGCCTCATCCTGCAGGGTGCCCAGACGCTTGAGTGTTCCACGGTGGTGCTGGCAGCGGGTGCCTGGACCGCGCAGCTCGTGCCCCCGGATTTGGGACCGCTGCCGGTCCGCCCCGTGCGGGGGGCTGTCGTGCGTTTGGGTGGGGGGCTCGCCTCGACCCTGGTGGTCCGCACCCCTCGCGTCTATGTGGTGCCACGGATCATCGGGGAAACTGTGGTGGGCGCGACGGTGGAGGAGCGTGGCTGGGAGGCTGAGCCCCTCGCCGGCGCTGTCTATGAGCTGCTCAAGGAGAGCCGCAGGGTACTTCCCTGCGTGGACGAAATGCCCCTGCGGCAGATCCAGGTCGGGTTTCGACCCGCGATCCGAGACGGGGTGCCTGCCCTGGGCCCCCTGGACGAAGGTCGCACGTTGTTTGTGGCCACGGGTCATTACCGCAAGGGGATCGAGCTTGCGCCCCTGACGGCAGCGGTGGTGGGGGCGTTGGTGAACGGACGGGAGCACGCGCTCGCGGCTTGCGTGGACCCCCGTCGGTTCGCGGCGGAGGAGGGACGATGACCGCCACGGTGCGGATCCAGCTCAACGGCGAGCCCCGGGAGGTGGCCGCGGGGACGACGCTGGTGGGGCTTGTGGGCGAGCCACAACCCGGGGTTGCAGCCGCGGTGAACGGCCAGGTGGTTCCGGCGCACCAGTGGGCGCGCTACCAGCTGCAGGATGGCGATCGGGTGGAGTTCGTGCGCGCGGTGGGGGGAGGTTCCCGATGAGCGATCGGTCGGCTTTGTGGGAGTGCGACCGGTGGGAGCTGGCGGGTCGTGTGTTTTACTCGCGCCTGATCCTGGGTACGGCCCGCTACCCCAGCGACCAGGTGATGCTGGACGCCCTGGAGGCCGCGGGCGTGGAGATGGTCACCGTAGCCCTGCGGCGGGTACGGCCCGTGGAGGGAGGCGAGGATCTGTACGGGCTGCTACGCGCCCGTGGGTTCCAGGTACTGCCCAACACCGCTGGCTGCTACACGGCACGGGAAGCGGTGCTGGTGGCGGAATTGGCCCGGGAGGCGCTTCGGACGAACTGGATCAAGCTGGAGGTCATCGCGGATGAGGACACCCTGTTGCCGGAGCCCGTGGAGCTGGTGCAGGCTGCCGCAGAGCTGGTGGAGCGAGGGTTTGTAGTACTCCCCTACACCAACGACGACCCGGTGCTGGCCAAGAAGCTGGAGGACTGTGGCTGCGCCGCGGTCATGCCCCTGGGAGCACCCATCGGGAGCGGGCTTGGCATCCGAAACCCCCACAACATCAGTCTCATCGTGGCCAGGGCCAAGGTGCCCGTGATCGTGGACGCGGGTGTGGGGACGGCGTCCGACGTGGCCATCGCCATGGAGCTGGGCTGTGACGCGGTGCTTTTGAACACCGCCGTGGCCCGGTCTCAGGATCCCGTGGCGATGGCCCGCGCCATGCGGCACGCGGCTATCGCAGGCCGCACCGCCTACCTGGCAGGCCGGATTCCCAGGCGCCTCTGGGCGGAGCCGTCTTCTCCCCTGGAGGGCCGGGTGGAGGCGCCCGCGTGGCCGTAGAAGTCCCGCGTCTTGTGGTGGTCGCCGACGTGGACGCTTCCGGCGGGGAGGCCGCTTGGTTGCGGGTGCTGGAGCGCCTGCGGCCCCTGCGGCTGCGGAATGCGTGTGCGGTGCAGGTGCGGGCCAAGGGGCGGGGCGTGCATGACCTGCGCACGTTGGCCCACACGGCGCGGGGAGTGCTCCCAGACCTGCTGCTGGTGTTGAACGGCCCTGCCGGACTCGCCCGGGAGTTGAGCTACGCAGGGGTGCACTGGCCGGAGTCGGAGGTTCCCCGGCGCCTTCCGGCAGGAGCCAGAGGCCTCCTGCGGTCTGCGAGCGCTCACAGCCCGCTCGCCCTCCGACGCGCGGAGGCGGTGGCCCACTACGTGGTGTTCGGCCCGGTGTTCGCGCCGAGCACCAAGCCGGTCTCGGGGGTAGGGCTAGGGGCTTTGCAGGAGGCCTGCCGGGCTACCCGTCTTCCCGTGGTGGCGGTGGGCGGGATCACGCCGGAGCGGGTTCGTGCCTGCCTCCAGGCGGGGGCCTGGGGTGTGGCGGTTGCGACCGCGGTGGTGCGCAGCCCGGACCCCGCCGCCGCGGTTGTGGAGTTTGACAGTCGGCTCGGCGCGTGAAGGGCTTCCCGGTCCGGCAGGGTTCCCGGGCCGGGGCGGGGAAGACCATGTCGATGGACTCCCGGGAAGCCCTGTGGACCCTCCACCTGCTGGATGTGGCCATCGCGGAACGGGAAGCGGCGGCGAGGGCACTTCGCGGCGAGGTGGAAGGGGCCGGTCGGCTTGCGGAGCTGCGGGAGCGCCTCGAGGCACTCCGCGAGCGGGCCCAGA
This sequence comes from bacterium, assembly GCA_041640435.1. GTDB lineage: Bacteria > Sysuimicrobiota > Sysuimicrobiia > Sysuimicrobiales > Sysuimicrobiaceae > Tepidifontimicrobium. The sequence goes on from JBEQAH010000144.1 coordinate 4,001, forward strand.
GGGTTCGGTCCGCCCAGCGCGCGGCGGAACTGGAGCTGGAGTCCCTGCGCGCGAAGCGGCGGCGGCTGGAGCAGGACCTCTATGGCGGCCGGCTCACCAACCCCAGGGAGCTTGTGAACCTGCAGCGGGAGCTGGAGGCGCTGGCCTCCCAGTACGCCCGGCTGGAGTCGTGGATCCTCGAGCAGATGGCGGAGGCGGAGGACGTGGAGCGCGAGCTTGAGGATCTTGACGGACAGCTGCGGGATCTGGAGGCTGCTTACCGCATGGCTTCGGAGGAACGGGCGGCGCGGTGCCGGGCGCTGGAGTCCGAACTGGCCGGGCTGCGCCAGCGGCGGGCCGAGCACGCCGCGACCATGGACCCGAAGGTGGTGGAGCGCTATGAGTGGCTCCGGAGCCGCTTACAGCCACCGGTGGCAAGGATCGTGGGCGAGGCGTGCGGCGGCTGTCACATGACGCTCGCTACGGGGTTTCGGGAGCGGGTGCGGTGGCAGGACGGCGGGCCGGCGGCCTGCCCCGCCTGCGGGCGGCTGTTGGTCCCGTGAAGAAGGTCGTGGTGCGGTCGGACGGCGCTTCCCGGGGCAACCCCGGCCCCGCCGCCATCGCGGTGGTCCTGGAGGACACGACCGGGCGGATCCTTCGGGAGGTCTCAGAGCCCATCGGCCGCGCTACCAACAACGTGGCGGAGTACCGGGCGCTCGTGCGCGGGTTGCTGGAAGCGGAGGCTCTGGGTGCCGAGGAGGTGGAGGTGCGCACCGACAGCGAGCTTCTGGCAAGGCAGCTCGAGGGCCGCTACCGGGTTCGCGACCCGGAGCTGGCACAGCTGCACCGCCAGGCCCGTAACCTGATGGCCAACTTCCGGGCCGCGGTGGTGCGGGCGGTCCCGCGTTCGGAGAACACCCGGGCGGACGCCCTGGCCCGACGGGTCCTCGGCCACTCGGGGTCGGTAGAGTCCGCAGAACGGGTGTTAGCTGCGGCGCGCAGCGGGCAGGTGGAGCAGGCGCGGTCGTACCTCGCCCGGCTCGACGACTTCGCCTTGCGGCGCGTGGCGGAGCGCCTAGTGGAGGAGGTGGCTCGGGCGTCGAGGGAAGGGACGGGACCGGAAAAACGTGAGACAATAACGGGGGAGCGGGCCGGGCGGCCGCGCCGCCCCGCGCGGCGGTGAGGAAAGTCCGGGCTCCACAGGGCAGGGTGGTGGGTAATACCCACCCGGGGCGACCCGAGGGAAAGTGCCACAGAAACATACCGCCGGCCACCTCGGCCGGCAAGGGTGCAAAGGTGCGGTAAGAGCGCACCGGCGGCGTGGCGACACGCCGGCCAGGCAAACCCCACCCGGAGCAAGGCCGAGTAGGGGGAGATGAGGTGGCCCGCCGATCCCCGGGTAGGCCGCTAGAGGCCTCCGGCAACGGAGGTCCCAGAGAGATGGCCGCCGCA
>JBEQAH010000145.1:0-5423 GCA_041640435.1 bacterium
TGGAGGCGCACATCGTCACCGGCACCAGCACCCTCCTGGCGAACCTGGTGAAGTGTGTGCACCGGGCGGGTCTGGAGGTAGAGGAGATGGTGCTGGAGCCCCTGGCCTCTGCGGAGGCGGTGCTCTCGCCCGCGGAGCGGGATCTGGGAGTGGTGGTGTGCGACGTGGGCGGGGGCACCACCAGTCTCGGCGTGTTCGCCGGTGGCGGCCTGGTGCACACGGTGATCCTGCCCGTGGGCGGGAACCACATCACCCACGACATCGCGTTCGGACTGCGCACGCCGCTTCCCGAAGCGGAGAAGCTGAAGGTGCGGCACGGTGCGGCTGCGGCGCGCATGGCGTCGGAGGGCGAGCTCATCGAGGTGCTGGGAGTTGGCGAGCGGGAGCCCCGGGTCCTGCCACGCCGGCACCTGTGCGAGATCATCGAACCCCGCGTGGACGAAATCCTGGGCCTGGTCGCGGTCCACCTGGCCCGGCCGGAGTTCGCGGGACGGGTGCCCGCGGGGCTCGTGCTCACGGGCGGCACCGCGCTGCTCCGCGGCCTCGCGGAGGTGGCGACAGAGCGCCTGGGCCTGCCGGCGCGGGTCGGCTACCCCACGGGGGTGGTGGGGCTTGCAGATGCTGTGGCAAGCCCGGCCTTCGCCACCGCGGTGGGGCTTGTGCTGTACGGCGTCCGGAAGGACCAGGGGCCGATGGCGCGCCCGGAGCGAAACGGCGCCCTGTGGGGGCGGTTGCGGGCGTGGGTCCGCAGCGTGTTGCACGGAGAATAGAGGAGGCGACGACGGGAGGGGACCATGGCGCACCTGGATCGGGACCTGCGGCGGTTCGCATCCATCAAGGTGGTGGGAGTGGGAGGGGCCGGGAGCAACGCGGTGAACCGCATGATCGCCGCGGGTCTGCGCGGCGTGGAGTTCATCGCCATCAACACCGACGTGCAGGCGCTCGCGCTGTCCCAGGCGGAGCGAAAGATCCACATCGGCGCAAAGCTCACCCGGGGGCTGGGCGCCGGCGGGAACCCTGAAGTGGGACGCCAGGCCGCGGAGGAGACGAAGGACGAGCTGTACGACGCCCTCGAGGGCGCGGACATGGTGTTCGTGACCGCGGGGATGGGCGGAGGGACCGGCACCGGCGGGGCGCCCGTGGTGGCCCGCATTGCGCGGGAGCTGGGGGCCTTGACCATCGGCGTGGTCACCAAACCCTTCTCCTTTGAAGGCCGGCGGCGTGCCGCGGCGGCGGAGGAGGGCATCCGGAGCCTTCGGGAGCAGGTGAACACCCTCATCACCATCCCCAACGACCGGCTGCTTCAGCTGGTGGACCGCTCCGTGAGCATGATCGAGGCCTTCCGGGTGGCCGACGACGTCCTGCGCCAGGGCGTCCAGGGGATCGCGGACCTCATCACCGTCCCAGGCCTGATCAACCTGGATTTCGCGGACGTGCGCACGGTGATGGCGGAGGCCGGATCTGCCCTCATCGGCATCGGGGTCGCCAGCGGCGAGGACCGGGCGGTGCGGGCGGCCCGCACCGCGATCAGCAGCCCGCTGCTGGAGACGTCCATGGAGGGCGCCCGGGGGGTGCTCCTGAACGTCACGGGCGGGCTGGACCTGGGGCTCGTGGAGGTGAACGAAGCGGCTCAGATCATCGCGGAGGCCGCGGACCCCGACGCCAACATCATCTTCGGCGCGGTGATCGACGACGGGCTGAAGGACGAAGTGCGGATCACGGTCATCGCCACGGGGTTCGACGCGGCCCGGCCGCGCCGGGCCGCGGAGGCCGCGGACCGCGCCGCTGCACCGCCCCAGGACGTGCCCGTGAAGATGTTCATCGACGACCTGGACGTGCCCGCGTTCCTGCGCAAGCGCTAGGCTTCGCCCCGCGCGGGGTTGTGGAGCGCCTCGGAAGCACCGGGCGCGGAGGACCCATGGCGGACGGACTCGACCCCCTGGAGAGCGTGGTCCGGCGGCACTTCGTAGTGCAGGAGGTGCACGTTCGCGAGGGCCACATGAGCTTCGTAGTCTCCGAGGGGCCTCAGCTGCGCGAGCGCTTCCGGGCCCTGCGGCGGGACCTGGAGCCCCTGGGCAGCCTTCCGCTTCTGCGCCGGGCCCAGGGCCGCGTGTGGCTGCACCTGGTCACGCGTCCGCCCCGGGGGAACAGCAGCCGGTGGCTGGCGGCCGGTCTGTTCCTGGCCACCGTGGCCACCACCTTCGCCACCGGCTACCTCGCCTCGCAGCGGTTCCAGCAGGTCCTCTCCCAGCTCCCCCATGCGGTGCTGCGCGCTGGTTACTGGCCGAACCCGTGGGTGGACGGCCTGCTGTTCAGCTCGGCGTTGCTCGGGATCCTGCTCGTGCACGAGCTGGGCCACAAGGTGGCGGCCCGCGTGCACGGCATCGAGGCGTCGGGTCCCTACTTTATCCCCTTCCCGCCGCTGCTGCTGGGGAGCGAGATGTCGCTGGGCACCATGGGGGCCGTGATCTTCTCCCGCCAGCCGGCGCCGGACCGGGACGGGCTATTTGACCTGGGGGCCTCCGGCCCGCTGGCGGGCCTCCTGGTAGCGCTAGTGGTCCTGTGGGCAGGACTCGAGCGCACCGTCCTGCTGGACCTCGACGTTCTGTGCCCGGGGCTGCGGCCTGAGACGTGTGGCCCGCTGCTGAGCTTACCGCGATTCCCCTTCGGCCTGCCGTGGTTTGTGGACCGCGTGGTCACCTGGCGGTTCGGCGCATCCCCGGAGGTGGTGGCCTACCTGGACCCGTTGCTGGACGCGGCGGTCATCGGCCTGTTTGTCACCGCGGTGAACCTGCTGCCCGCGAGCTCCCTGGACGGTGGCCACATCACCCGCGCGTTGCTCGGCGACCGCTGGCATCGGGTCGGTTCGTACGTCGCCGTGGTGCTGCTGTTCCTGATGGGGCTGTGGCTTATGGCGGTGCTGCTGCTGGTCCTCTTGTCGCGGGGCCACCCGGGCCCCATGGACGACCTCACCCCGCCCTCTTCGTCCCGCGCGTGGGCCGGCCTGCTGCTGCTCGTCGTGTTCGTCCTCTCTTTGCCGTGGAGCAACTTCCTCCTGCTGTTCCGGCTTCTGTCGGAGCTTGTGTTCCGGTGACCGCCGCCGTCCGGGTGGAGGGCCTGCGCAAGCGCTACGGCCGCGTGGAGGTCTTAAGGGGCGTGACGTTCTCGGTCCAGCCCGGTGAGGTGGTGGGACTCGTGGGCCCCAACGGCGCGGGCAAGACCACCACCTTGAGGGTGCTCGCGACGCTGGCCCGCCCGTCGGAGGGAAGTGCGTCGGTGTGCGGGTGGGACGTGGCTCGCCACCCGGACCGGGTGCGCGCGTGCGTGGGGGTGGTTCCTGAACACGCGGGCGTGTACGGCAGGCTCTCGGGCCGGGAGACGCTTCGGTACTACGGAGCCCTCTGTGGCCTCCGGGGGGAGGAGCTCCATCGCCGCGTTGGGGAGTTGGTGGCCTGGCTCGGCATGGCGGAGTTCGTGGACCGACCCGCGGGGGCCTACTCCCGGGGCATGCGGCAGCGGCTGCACCTGGCGCGGGCCCTGCTGCACAACCCCCGGGTTCTGATCCTGGACGAACCCACCGCCGGGCTGGATGAGCCCACGGCGCAGGCTGTGCGGGACCGCCTCCGCGCGCTGGCGCACGAGGGACGGGGCGTGCTCCTCACCACCCACCTGGCCAGGGAGGCCCAGCTCGTCTGTGACCGCGTCGTGGTCCTGTGGGGCGGACAGGTGCGCGCGGAACTCCACCCCGATCAGCTGGCAAGCGCCCCCCAGCTTGCGCAGAAGCAGCCGTGAGAGTCGCGTGGGCCGTGGCGGCTAAGGAACTCGTGGACTTGTTGCGTGACCGCCGTACCCTCCTCGTGGGCCTGATCCTTCCTGCCGTGGCGGTGCCGGCCGTATCTGAGCTCCTACAGGCAGGCTGGCAGAGCCGCCTCCAGACCCCTTCCCGGGTGGCGGTGGTGGGTGCCCACGGCGCGCCCGCGCTCCTGGAGGCCGGCCGGGAGCCGCTGAAGCTCGTCACGGTCCCCGACCCGGACGGCGCGCTGCGCCGGGGGCAGGTGGACGCGATCCTCGTGGTGCCGGAGGGCTTTGAGCAGGCGCTGAGACGGGGCCGAGCCGAGCTGACCCTGAAGTACCGGATGTACGATCTGGACGGGCTGTTTGCGCGCGAGAGGGTCCTGCGGATGGTGGCCGCGTACACCTTGCCGCTCGTGGACCGGGCGCTGGCGCAGAAGGGGCTGAGCCGCGAAGCCCTCACGCCCGTGCAGCTGCGGGAGGAGCCGGTGGCTGGAGGAGGTGGCTGGCTCGCCTTCACCGTTCCCCTGCTCGTGGTGGTGTGGACCTTCGCGGGCAGCGCGGTGGTGGCCGCGGACCTGACCGCGGGTGAGCGGGAGCGGGGTACGTGGGATCTAGTGCTGTGCTCTCCCGCGGCGCGGTGGAGCATCCTCGCGGGAAAGTTCGCCGCTTGCAACGCAGCCGGCCTGGCTCTGGCGGGTGCCGCTGTGACTTGCCAGTTGGGCCTGGCCACCGCCCGGCTTGGGTCCTGGCTATCGCCCGGACAGCTTGCGGCTCTGGCGGTGGCGGCGGTCTGTAGCTCCGGGGTGGCGGCTTCCGCTGCACTCTGCCTGGGGCTACTGGCGCGCAGCGCGCGGGAGGCCAACCAGTACGCCCTGCCCCTCTACCTCCTGGCCCTGGCCGCTGCAGCGGCGGCGGACGGGTTGCGGGGCTGGTCCGCAGCTGCCTTCGTGCCCGTTCTCAACGCCTTCCTCGTGGCGCAGCTGGCGGTGGGCGGGAGCGTGGAACCCCTGCGTCTGGCGACCTCACTGGCTTCTTCCCTCTTGCTCGCCGGGGCCCTGCTCGCCCTTGCCCGCCTCCTCCTCGGACGCGAACAAACGGTTGCATGAACGGGATGTGCAGAAGGCTTGAAAACCCAGCCGGGTGCCGCCACAATATCTGCTACCGGTAGGGGGACGGGCCTCAAGATCTAGCAGGTACAGGTGCGGGGGATGCGCTGTCCGTACTGCGGATACCACGATAGCCGGGTCTTGGACTCCAGGCCCGCCGAAGAGGGGACTACGATCCGCAGGCGGCGGGAATGCCCCGGCTGCGGCCGCCGCTTCACCACCTATGAACGGGTGGAAGCCCCTCCCCTGCTGGTGGTCAAACGGGACGGGCGTCGGGAGCCCTTTGACCGGGCGAAGGTGCTGGGCGGGCTCCTCAAGGCCCGCGGTAAGCGTCCCATCCCCACGGAGGTCCTGGAAGCCCTGGCCGCGGAGGTGGAGCGAGAGGTGCGCAACGCCGGCGAGCCGGAGGTCTCAACGAGCCGCATCGGGGAGCTGGTGATGGAGCGGTTGCGGGCGGTGGACGAGGTGGCCTTCGTGCGGTTTGCCTCCGAGTACCGCCGGTTCCAGGACGCCGACAGCATC
>JBEQAH010000146.1:0-5402 GCA_041640435.1 bacterium
AGGAGCTGGCGGACGCGGTGCGGTCCACACCCGGTGTGCGGTTACTGGACGTGTCCGCGGACGGGGCCCACCACCGGTCGGTGTTCACTTTCGTGGGGCCCCCGCAGGCTGTGCTCGACGCCGCTCTGGCCCTCGCGGAGGTGGCCGTACGGCGTGTGGACCTTCGCCAGCACCAGGGGCTGCACCCGCGCATCGGCGCGGTGGACGTGGTGCCCTTCGTGCCCCTGCGGGGTGCAACTTTGGAGGACTGCGTGGGGCTGAGCCGCACCTTCGCGCAACGCCTGTGGGAGCGGCACCGGGTCCCCGTGTACTTCTACGCGCACTCCGCGCTTCGGCCGGAGCGCAGGTGGCTCCCCAACATCCGCCGGGGCGGGTTCGAGGCGCTGCTGCGCGAGGTGGCAACGCCCGAGCGCGCGCCGGATGTGGGGGAGCCGAGGCTGCACCCCACGGCCGGCGCGACGGCCACCGGCGCCCGGGACCTGCTCATCGCGTGGAACCTGGAGCTCGATACGCACGACGTGCGGGTGGCCCGGGCCGCGGCCCGGCGCATCCGGGAGTCCTCCGGAGGCTTCCGCGGGGTTCAGGCCGCCGGCTGGGCGCTGCCAGGAGGCCGCGTCCAGGTCTCCGTGAACGTGCTGGACTACCGCGCCACCTCTCTCCGCGTGCTCTACGAGGCGGTCCGGGAGGAGGCGGAGCGCTTCGGCGCGAGGGTGGTGTCCACGGAGTTCATCGGCCTCGTGCCCGCCGAGGCGGTCACGGAGGTGGCAGCTGCAGCCCTGCAGGCTCGGAACCTGGAAGCGTCCCGGGTGCTGGAGGTGAGGCTATGGGAATGACGGTGCGGGAGATGCGCTGCGGGGCGCGGGGGTTGCGGTTCGGGGAACGCACGCTCATCATGGGCGTGCTCAACGTCACCCCTGACTCCTTCAGCGGCGACGGTCTGCTGGTGGGCCCCGACTGGCTGGGCCGCGTGGTCCAGGCGGGCCGGAGGATGGTGCAGGACGGCGCCGACCTGCTGGACGTGGGAGGGGAGTCCACCCGACCGGGCTCGGACCCCGTGCCGGTGGAGGAGGAGCTGCGCCGGGTGGTCCCCGCGGTGGCGGCCCTGCGGGACGCGGTGGACGTTCCCATCTCCGTGGACACCACGAAGGCCCAGGTGGCCCGCGCGGCTCTGGCGGCGGGCGCGGACCTGGTGAACGACATCAGCGCCCTGCGCTTCGATCCCGAAATGGTGCAGGTGGTGGCGGAGGCCCGGTGTCCTGTGGTGCTCATGCACATGAAGGGGACGCCCAAGGACATGCAGCGGGACCCTTCCTACCAGGACGTGGTGGCAGAAGTGCGGGACTTCCTCGCGGAGCGGATCCTGTGGGCGGAGGCGCGGGGCGTCGGTCGCGACCGGGTGATCGTGGACCCGGGCTTCGGCTTCGGGAAGCGGCCGGAGCACAACCTGGCTCTGGTCCGCCACCTGGGCACCCTGCGGGAACTGGGGTGCCCCGTCCTGCTGGGCCCTTCCCGCAAGAGCACCATCGGGATCGTGCTGGGCGGGCTACCGCCCGCGGAGCGCGTGGAGGGGACTGCGGCGGTGGTGGCGCTGGCGGTGGCCTTCGGCGTGGACGTGGTGCGGGTCCACGACGTCCGCGTGATGGCGCGGGTGGCGCGGGTGGCGGACGCGGTGGTGCGAGGGTGGCATCCATCGGGGTAGCATGGCGGCGGAGGCCTCCTTGGACCGGATCGTGCTGAAGGACATGGCGTTCTTCGCCCGCCACGGCGTCCTGCCGGAGGAGCGGGAGCGGGGTGGCGTCTTCTTCGTGGACGTAGAGCTGGAGTGCGACCTGCACCCGGCCGGGCACAGCGACGACCTCGCGGACACCGTCGACTACCGGGAGGTGTACCGGCGCGTGGAGGCGGTGATGACTGGACCCGCCAGACAGCTTTTGGAAGCGCTGGCGGAGGACGTGGCCCACAGCCTGCTGCGCCTCGCCGGGGTGGAGGGGGTGCGCGTGGAGGTCCGCAAGCCGCACGCGGAGGTGGGGGGAGCGGTGGGCTACGCGGCGGTGCGGATCGAACGCCGGCGCGGGCCGCAGGTGGGGCCGTCGGCGGTATGAGAGAGCGCGTGTTCCTCTCTCTGGGGTCCAACGTGGGCGACCGGCTTCGTTACCTCGAGGAGGCGCTTGCGCGTCTGGAGGCGGAAGCTGTCCACGTGGTGCGCAGGTCCTCGGTGTACGAGACGGCGCCCTGGGGTCCTGTCCCGCAGGGCCCCTTCCTCAACCTGGTGGCAGAGGTTCGGACGGCGCTGGCCCCTCGGGCCTTGCTGGTCTGCGCGCAGCGGGTGGAGGCGGCCTTGGGGCGTACGCGGGAGGTTCGCTGGGGTCCGCGCACGGTGGACGTGGACGTGGTCCTGTACGGAGATCGGGTGGTGTGTGAAGAAGACCTGGTGATCCCCCACCCCAGGCTGCGCGAGCGCGCCTTCGTTCTCGTGCCGCTGTTTGAGGTGGCTCCGGAGCTGGTCCTGCCGGACGGGGCGCCGCTTCGGGACCTGGTGGCGGCCGTGGCGGATCAGGAGGTCAGGCGTCTGTGAGCGATGGAGCTGCGGGCGAGCTGGAGCAGGTGGAGCGGTCGCTGCGCACCCGCTACGTGGGCCGGCGCATCCACTGGTTCGAGCGGGTGGGTTCCACCAACGACGTAGCGCGCACCCTCGCGGAAGCAGGTTGTCCGGAGGGCACCGTGGTGGTGGCCCGGGAGCAGACCGCGGGCCGGGGCCGACTCGGACGCCCGTGGGTCTCTCCACCCGGCGGCATCTGGATGTCTGTGGTGCTGCGCCCCATCGCCGCGCCGCACGAACTTCCGCGCCTGGCCCTCGCGGTGGGTGTAGCTGCGAGCCGGGCTGTGGAGAGGGCGTGCGGGCTCTCCGTGGGCCTGCGGTGGCCCAACGACCTGGTGGTGGAACGGCAAAAGGTGGGGGGCATCCTGGTGGAGTCCGGTCCGGAGGTGCGCTGGGTGGTCGCCGGGGTCGGGATGAACGTCAACATCTCGCCCGCGGAGCTGCCCGAGGGCGCCACCTCGCTGCTTGCGGCCAAGGGTGCGCCGGTGGACCGCCCGGCCCTGCTGCAGGCGCTGCTCAGCGACCTGGAGCTCGTGTACGAGATGTTCCGCGGCCACGACTGGGCCACCCTCCTCCAGTGGTGGCGGCGCCGCAGCACGACCCTCGGCCGTCGGGTGCGGGTGCACGTCGCATCGGGGGTGTACGAGGGCGTGGCCGAGGAGGTGGACGAGGACGGGGCGCTCGTCCTGCGCCTGCCGGACGGCGGACGCATGCGCATCGTGGCCGGAGAGGTGAGCTGAGGTCTTTTCAAGGAGGGAAGGCGGTGCCGGCCATTACCGACGTGGAGGGGATCCAGGTGGGGCACGCCACCGACCTCGAGGGGGGCACCGGCTGCACGGTGGTGCTGTGCGAGGCGGGGGCGGTGGCGGGCGTGGAGGTCCGGGGTGGAGCACCCGGCACGCGGGAGACCGACGTCCTGCACCCCTTGAACCGCGTCGCGGAGGTGCACGGAGTGCTGCTCACCGGAGGGAGCGCCTTCGGGCTTGCGGCCGCGGACGGCGTGGTGCGGTACCTCGAGGAGCGGGGTGCGGGCTACGACGTGGTGGTGGCGAAGGTGCCCATCGTGCCCGCAGCGGTGATCTTCGACCTGTGGCTGGGCCGGCCCGACGCGCGCCCGGGGTCCGCCATGGGCTACGCGGCGTGTGAAGCCGCGTGCGCCGGCCCCGTGGAGGAAGGCACGGTGGGTGCGGGGACCGGTGCGACCGTGGGCAAACTGCTGGGGGCTGTGGGCGCCATGAAGGGTGGCGTGGGCACCTGGAGCACCACCCTGGCGGGAACTCAGGTGGTGGCGGCCCTCGTGGTGGTGAACGCGGTGGGCGACGTGCTGAACCCCGACGGGACTGTGCTGGCGGGTACTCGGGATCCCGAGACGGGTAGCTTTATAGGGTCCACCGCCCTTCTGCAAAGCGGGTACGTGCCGCCCCGCATGCTGGGCCACAACACGGTGGTCGGGGTCGTGGCCACCAACGTGCGCCTTTCGAAGGTGGAGTGCAACCGGCTGGCCCGCGTGGCGCACCACGGCCTCGCCATGGCGGTCTCGCCCTCCCACACCACCCTGGACGGCGACACCTTCTTCGCCCTGAGCACCGGCCAACTGGAAGGCGCCTACGACGCGGTGGCCGCGGTGGTCCCCTGGGTGGTGGCCGAGGCGTGCCGCCGCGCGGTTCGCACCGCACGGGGGCTGCACGGGATTCCCGGTCTCGCGGACCGCGCCTAGTGCGCTTGTCGGCCCCCGGGGCGTCTGGTAGCCTGTGGGCAGAAGGCCGGCATCTCCTCTCGGGAGCCGGACCCGGCGAGCCGAACCCCGTTCGGTCCGTCCGGTACTGGAGCAAGCCAGACTGGAACGGAGGTGAGTCCGTGCGCTTTCCCCCTCAGGTCCCACGGCCGCGGAGGGGCCTGCTTCACCCGCGCTACCCTTCCCCTCTCCCGGCACCCCTTGATCGCCTCCGGACCGCGGATCCTGATCGGTGTGGCTGCGCACGGCGCCTGCCGCCGGGCGCCGCGGTCCTCGTCGGTGTCACGCACGGGTTGCCGGAAGCGGTGCTGGCAGTCCCAGCGGTCCGCACGCTGCGGGCCGCCCGCCTCGCTGGTTGACCGGAGGGAACGGTGCTGCTCGCCATCAACGTGAACAACACGCAGATCAAGCTGGCGCTCTACCCCAAGCCGGAGCAGGAGGGTAGCCCGCGGGTGCACTGGCGGGTGTCCACGGACTGGGAGAAAACAGAGGACGAGTACGGCATCCTGTTCGCCGAGCTGTTCGCCCACGCGGGGCTGTCCCTGGGGGACGTGCGCGACGTGGCCATCTCCTGCGTGGTGCCGCCGCTGGTGGACACCATGGAGCGGCTCTGCGAGCGATACTTTCGCACTCGGCCGCTGGTGGTGGGGCCCGGCGTGCGCACGGGGATGCGCATCCTGTACGAGAACCCGCGCGAGGTGGGAGCGGACCGCATCTGCAACGCCGTGGCCGCCTACGCCAAGTACGGAGGCCCCAGCCTCGTGTGCGACTTCGGCACCGCCACCACCTTCACCGCGGTCTCCCGGGAGGGGGACTTCCTGGGCGGCGCCATCGCCCCCGGCATCGGCATCTCCCTGGATGCGCTGGCGGAGCACACCGCCCAGCTCCCCCGGATCGACCTGGAGAAGCCCAAGACGGCCATCGGGCGGTCCACGGTGGCCGCGATGCAGGCGGGCGTGTTCTACGGCTTCGTGGGGCAGGTGGAGGAGATCGTCCGCCGCATCCAGCGGGAGCTGGGCGAGCCGGCCACGGTGATCGCCACGGGCGGGTGGGCGCGGCTCCTGGCCC
>JBEQAH010000147.1:0-5333 GCA_041640435.1 bacterium
GGAGATCTACACCCCGGTGGAACCCCCACGGCCGGCCCTGGTAGACGCTTTGCACGCCGTACGCAGACACCCCAACACCCGGGACCGAAGGGAGGAACGGGCCATCCCACAGCGGCCGCGGGTGCAGAACCCGAAGCGCAGCCTGCACGCGACGGCGCTCGGCCTCGACGTTCTCAGCGGTCAACAGCCGGGCTTGGGGCGGGCGAACCGGATGTAGCGCACGCCGAAGGATCCGGGCGTTACGCGGGCGGAGGTGGCGAGGTCGAACTCGAACCCGGGGGATCGGCGAAGCCTCACCACCACCAGCAGGTGAGTCCCCGGGCGGGTGGCGGGATCTGTGCCGAGCACCGTCAGCCACAGACCTCTTGCAGCCGGGAAGGCGCCAGCGGCGGCCCGCGAAACACACTTCCACTACGCGCGCCCCGCTCGCCCGCACGCTGAGCAGAACCGCGCCACCCTGGGGGAAAGAAGATGACGACAGCGAGAGCCAGGCGGCCCGGCGACCGAGGCGACGCCCTTTGCGGGGAACAGAGACCCAGCGACCAAGAAGGGCGCAAGGTAGGCCACCACGCGTCTGTACCTCGAAACACACATAACCGCAGGTCGGGGGTGCGGAGTGCGACACATCCAGCCGCCGTTCGCGTATCGGCTTATTTCGGGTGGGCCGCTCGGGCTCTGGCCGGAGCCGCCAACCCCAACAGCAGCAAGATCGCCTGTCGGTAGCACCTTCGTGCGCCGCTCGGCCGACCCTGATGGAGGAGGACATTCCGGCCCCCGGTGCGGAAATTTTCCCCACGTAACTCGGCGGGAGGAGGGGATCCACGCGGAGGTGGCGGAGTACTCCCCCCACCACACGGGGTGGTTGCTGGAGGGCGCAGGCACCATCACCCGCCAGGCGGAGACCTACCGGCGGGTCATGCACGACGTGGCGCTCAGTCTGGCGTTCCACGGCTTCCGACGGGTGGTGTTCGTCAGCCACCACGGCTCTAACGCCAAGCCCATCGACGAAGTCCTCCGGTACCTGCGGTACCGCACCGGCGCCTTCTTCGCTTTCTACAAGACGCCCACAGAGCGGGAGGTGAACGTGCTGCGGGGCGTGTTGGAGAACCCGCCGGAGGAGACGCCTGGATGGCACAGCAGCGAGCTGGAAACCTCGTGCGTCATGGCGGTCCACGAGGCCCTGGTCGACATAGGGCGGGCCGTCTCGGACCGGGCCCATGCTCCCCGCTGGATGGGCGAGAAGTTCTCGAAGGTGGACGGTACGGGCACCGTCATCTTTCAGGACTCTGAGAACATCTGGGTCCCCATGGAGCACCATGAGTACTCGGACACCGCGGTGATCGGCAACCCCTTCCGGGCGAACCCGGAGAAGGGCATGGAGATCTTCCGCCGCATGGCCCGCCACCTGGCAGACTTCGTGGAGGAGGCCCGTAAGTTCCCCGTGGAGGTGGCGGAGGCGGACTTCCCGGAGCGGGCGTGGCAGCCTTGAGCGACCTGGAATCCCTGCGGCGGCAAGTGGCGGCTGTTTCCCGGAGGGCCGCCCGGATGGGACTTGCGCCAGGCATCAGTGGAAACGTGAGCTGCCGGGTGCCTGGACAGGACCGGATGCTCATCAAGGCCACCGGGCTACCGCTGGCCCGGCTTGCGCCCCACCAGGTCCTGTTGATGGACCTGGACGGGAACCTGCTGGAGAGCTCTGAGCTGCGGCCCTCCAAGGAGCGCTACTTCCACCTGGCGGTGTACCGGCGGCGGCCCGATGTGGGCGCGGTGGTGCACCTGCACCCGCCGTACGCGCTCGTTTTCGCCGCCGCCCATCAGCTGCCGCCGCTCCGCACGGGAGCCGCCCGGACCTTCCTCGCAGGGCGCATGGCTCTGGTCCCGCCCGCGCCGTCCGGGAGCCGTGAGCTGGCGGAGGCGGTGGGAGCAGCCCTGGGGGCCGAGGGCATGCGGGCCGCCATCCTGGCGGAGCACGGCACGGTGACCGTGGGAGCGGACCTGGACGAGGCGCTGTCTGTGGCCGAGTACCTGGAGGACGCCTGCAGGACCGCGCTGTGGCTGCGGCTCTTGGAGGCTGAGTAGAGGGATGGGGACCCACGGGGGCGGATGGGTCGCGGTGCTCGCCACCGTGGATACGAAGGCCCAGGAGGCGGACTTTCTGCGCCGCTGGCTGCGGGAGCACGGGTGCGAGGCGCGGGTGGTGGACCTGGGGCTCAGGCCGCCTCCGGCTGGGGCACCGCCGGCTGACTTATCTCGGGAAGCGGTGGCGCAGGCCGCAGACACAAGCCCCGAGGAAGTGGCGCGGATGCGCCGCGACCAGGCCCTCGCCACCATGGGCCGGGGCGCAGGTCGACTGCTGCTGGACGCCTGGCGTCGGGGGGAGCTCCGGGGAGCGCTGGCCATTGGGGGCAACCAGGGCACCGCGGCTGCGTGCATCGCTCTACGGGGTCTTCCTCTCGGGGTCCCGAAGCTGGTGGTATCCACGGTGGCGTCCGGCAACCTTCGGCCCTACATCCAGGCCAGCGACGTTGCGGTGATGTTCTCCGTAGCGGACTTCGTGGGCGGCCGGAAACGGGTCAACCGGGGGCAAATTCCCTCTCTGACGGTACGGGCTTTTCACGACCTCGGCCATCGCCGGGTCCAACTGGATGGAGACGGGGCTCAAGGGGATGTGGCTGACCCTCTCCGGGTACCTCATCCCGTTCGGCTTCGTGTTCATTCCCTCCCTGTTACTGCGCGGCCACGGGGTGGACCTGCTCTTGCACGGGGCGACCGCGGCGGTCAAGGTGTGCTTCCTGTCCGCTGCGGTGATGGGGTACCGCGCCGGAGCCCTCACGTGGCCTGAGCGGGTGCTGCTCGTCGTGGGTGCGACCGGGCTCTTCCATCCATCTTTCTTTAGGGCTCTCGACGGCCGGGTTGGCGGTGTGCGGGATGGTGTACCTGCGCCGGTGGGTCGCCCAGCGCGCAGGGTACACGCGCGCCCGGCTCGAAAGCCACAAGGTTTCCGCTGCACCCCCTCGCTGAACTCAGCTTCCTAACGGCGGGCGGGGGTGCGCGCGGCGGCGGCGGTGAGCGTAAGCGCCACTGCCAGCGTGTACACCCACCCGGACCGGGTGCTGCCGGTGAGGTCCAGCAGGATTCCGACGGGAAGAGGCCCCAGGGAGGAGAGCGTGTAGCCCAGGGTCAGCAGTGTCCCCGCGGCGCTGCCCACACGCTCCGGCGGCGCCAGCTCTGCGGGCACCGCCAGGGCCACGCCAAAGGCTACCGTGGTCCCGAACCCCGCGAGAAAGGCCCAAAGCCACGCGGCCTGGGATGGTGCCAGAAGTACCCCCGCCGCCGCCACGGCGGTGGTGATCCCCGCGGCGAGCAGGACGACCCGTCTGCCGACCAGGTCGGTCAGCGCGGGCGTCCCGAACCCCGCCGCGAGGGCGCCCGCGGCGACCAAAGCGACCGGGCCGCTGGCCTGCTTCACCGTCCACCCTTGCCGCACGAGCTCCGTGGGAAGCCAGCCTACGAACGTGTAGAAGACGGCACTCTGCGCGCCAAACGCGATCACGGTGGCCGGGAATCCGGGAAGCCGGAGCGCGGCCCGGATGCTGGCCAGCAGCCCTTCGCGGAATCGCGACGGTCCCTGTGCACGCGAGAAGTGAGGAGAGGCCAGCAGCCAGAGGGCGCTGCACACCAGGCCGTAGGCACCCCAGAACGCGAACACACCCCGCCAGCCCGCCTGTCCGCTCCACGCGAGGAGCACAGGGACGAGGGCAGTACCGGCGAACACGCCGAGGGTCAGGCCGTTGAAGTACACCGCGGTGGCGACCCCCGGTCGGCTAGGGAGTGTGGCGCGAGCGATCGCCGGCAGGGCGGCTTGCATGGCCGCGACGCCGCTGCCCAGGACCAACGTGGCCGCCAGAAATCCCGACGCCCCCGTCACAAACGCCCTCGCCCCGCCGCCGAGCCCGATGCCCAGGAGGGCCGCCGCGAGGGCTCTTCCAGAGCCTGCCCGATCCACCAGCAGGCCTGCGGGAAGCGCCATGAGGCCCATGAGGATCACGGGGAGCGACGTCGCGAGGCCGGCCAACGAGGAGGTCATGCCGAGGTCCCGCTGCACGAGCGGCAGCAGGGGCCCAAGGCTGAGCGTGGGCCCTCTACCGTTCAGGGCCGCAAGCCAGGCGAGGCCCAGGAGGAACAGGACGATGTGAACGCGGCGTTGTCCGGCCAGATGAGGTTTCACAAGGACCGAGAATTGGACGTCCCCAGTTCGCTTCCTGCGTTGACAGGACGTGTAGGCGATGATCTTGCGCTGAGCGAGGAGCGGGGATATAAGAGGCGCAGTGGAGAAGCCAGTGGCGCTGGTCACAGGCGCCAGCAGCGGGATCGGCCGCGCCACGGCGCGGGCCCTGGCCGCCGAGGGATTCCGGGTGGCCGCAACCGCCCGGCGCCGCGAGCGACTGGAGCAGCTGGCGGTCGAGATTGGCGCAGCCGGCGGGGAGGCAGCCGTCTTCGCTGCCGACCTGAGGCGGGCCGAGGAACGGGCGAAGCTTGTGGAGGCGGTGCGCCGGCACTGGGGTAGAGTGGACCTGCTGGTGAACAACGCCGGGTTCGGGCACTATGGTCCAGTTGCGCAAATCCCCTGGGAACTGGCGGAGCGAATGGTGGGGGTGAACATCGAGGCGGCGGTCCACCTGACCCGGCTGGTTCTGCCTGAGATGCTCGCCCGCAACTCCGGTCACATCATCAACGTGGCCTCGGTGGCCGGAGACCTGGTGGTTCCGCCTTCGGTCCTCTACTCGGCTACGAAGGCGTTCGTGCAGGCGTTCAGCGAGGGCCTCTACCGGGAGCTCCGAGGGACCGGCGTCCGGGTCTCGGTCGTCAACCCCGGACCGGTTCGGACCGAGTTCCCGTGGATCGCAGCCGGCCTTCCGCCGGAGGCCCCGGTCGAAATCGACCTGGGGATCTCCGCGGAGAGGGTTGCCGTCGCCATCGTCAACTTGGTCCGCCGGCCCAGAAAGAGGGCGTACGTGCCGTGGTACTGGGCGACCGCGCCGTGGGTCCAGCTGCTGTTCAGCTGGGCCGTGGACCGGCTCTTCTGGATCTGGCAGCGGCGTCGCCTGAGCTCGCTACGGGCCAACGGGCTCGGGGCGGAGCGAAGGGCCACGCCACCGGAGGTTTGAAGGCGCGGTCCCACGGCGCCCCTGCAAACCGCCGAGGAACGCGAGCACATCGGCGTGCCGGTCCAAGAGCATCCGCCGTGCGAACCGCCTTGTTGCTCGACGTAGAGGGCCGCGGACTGCCTGCCCTAGGGGTCAGCGGCGCGGTCGCCTGCCTCCATGGGATCC
>JBEQAH010000148.1:0-5294 GCA_041640435.1 bacterium
GTTCTTCCGGGGCCTGCTGTACTCCGTGGTGCGGCGGTACGCAAGCCCCGGGCTTGCGGCGCTCACCACCGGGCTTGTGTTCGCCGCGGTGCACCTGCAGGTGGTCAACTTCATGCCCATCGCGGTGCTGGGGATCGCGTTCGCGCTGTCGGTGGAGCGCACGCGGAGCGTTGTCCCCGCGGTGGTGATGCACGCGCTGAACAACGCGGCCGCGCTGGTGGCGGCCTACGTCCAGCGCTGAGCGTGCGCGGACGCGCGGCCGTGCACCCGCCGTCGACGCGCGCGACCGCGGCGGTACTCCGCGGCTCCGACTCCGGCCAGGTTCACCCGCGGCACACGGGAGGGACTGCTTACCGTTGCTTCCTTCCGGACCTGGCGGGGTTCGCAGGCTCCCGTTGCGCGGGACCCAACCGTCCTCGCCGGCCCCGCGGGCCGGACCCGTAGGCACGCGGCCTCGGGCGGGGGTTCAGCCCCTCTGTGGCGGGTCGAGGGTACAGGGAACCGCCAGCTCCCCGCCTAGCACGGCCGCGCCCCGAGTATAGCACGCGAGGGAGGGTCGTCCTCCGCGGCGAAAGCCGTCTAGGGAGGTCGGTGTGCCCGGTTGGCAGTCGGCGCTGTTCGACCTGCCCGCGGCAGGGCCGGTCCCGATGGGCCGCGGGCAGGTGTACGTGGGGACGTGCTCGTGGACCCGCGGCTTCGAGCCCTTCTACCCCCGGGGCTTCCGCAGCCGGCCCGAGGCACGGCTGCGCTACTACGCTTCCGTATTCCCGACGGTGGAGGTGGACGCCACTTACTACGCCCTACTGCCCGCGGACACCGCGCGGAAGTACGTGGCCTGGACCCCACCCGGGTTCGTGTTCCACGTGAAGGCGTTTGGGCTGTTCACGGGCCAGGGCGCCGAGACGGAGCGGCTGCCGGATGTGGTGCGCGCCTTGCTCCCTCCCGCCCTGCGCACCCGGCGTCGCTTGGTGGACCGCGACCTTCCGGAGGAAGTGGAGACGCTGTGCTGGGAGCTGTTCCTGGACTTCTGCGCGCCCTTGCGGGAAGGGGGAAAGGTGGGGTACCTGCTGTTCCAGTTCCCGCGGTGGGTCACCTACTTCGAGAAGTTCCCGAAGAGGCTGGAGTACCTGTGCCGCATGGCTTCGGACTACCGGCTGGCGGTGGAGTTCCGCCACCGCTCGTGGGTGGAGCCAGAGGTCCGGGATCGCGTGCTCGGCGCGTTGCGGGACTACGGGGTGGTGTACGTGGTACCGGACGAGCCGCCTCTGGAGTGGACCGTGCCGCCGGAGGTGGCGGTGACCTCAGACTGGGCCGTGGTCCGGTTCCACGGCCGGAACGCCCGGGCGTGGGCTACCCGGGGGGCGGACGTTAAGGAACGGTTCGACTACCTGTACTCGGAGGAAGAGCTGCGGCCATGGGCGGAGCAGGCGCGCCGCCTGTCGCAGGAGGTGGAGAGGGTGTTCCTCATGATGAACAACTGTGAGCGGGGACAGGCTGCCACCAACGCCCAGATGCTGTTGGACCTCCTGCGGGCGCCATGAGGGAGATCCCGCGGGTCGAAGACGTTTTGGCTGCGCAGGAGCGGATTTCCCCGTACGTGGTGCGAACGCCGCTCGCGCGCTCTTCCGCCCTCGGGCTGTGGCTCAAGCTGGAGTCCCTGCAGGTCACAGGGTCCTTCAAACCCCGGGGCGCGTTCAACCACCTGCTCCGGAACCGGGATCGGTCCGCCCGCGGCGTCGTGACCGCTTCTTCCGGGAACCACGGCCAGGCCGTGGCGTACGCCGCCAGGGCTCTGGGGCTGCGGGCGGTGGTGGTGGTGCCGGAGGACGTGGTGGGGGCCAAAGAGGCGGCCATTCAACGGCTGGGCGCTCAGGTGGTCCGGTGTGGTCGGACCACCGCCGACCGGATCGCGCGGGCAGAGGAGCTGGCGCGCGAGCAGGGGTTGCACTACGTCCCGCCATTTGACGATCCGGACGTCATTGCGGGCCAGGGAACCGTGGGCCTGGAGATCCTCCAGGAGCTGGCGGACGTGCAGGAAGTGTGCGTGCCGTGTGGGGGAGGAGGGCTGACCTCTGGGGTGGCGCTCGTGCTGAAGGCGCGCAGGCCCCAGGCGCGCGTGGTGGCGGTGGAACCGGAAGGTGCGGCGTGTTTCTTTGCGTCCTGGCGGGCCGGACGGCGGGTGCGGCTGGGCCGCGTGGACACCGTGGCGGACGGGCTGAGGGCTGTGGAACCCGGGGAGCTCACCTGGGAGTGCGCCCGTCGCTACGTGGACGAGTTCGCCACGGTCACCGAGGAGGAGATCCGGCAGGCCACGGTCCGGCTCGCGTTGGAGGGCAAGGTGGTGGCGGAGCCGTCGGGGGCTGTGGCCGTGGCGTACGCCCTGCGGGGCGAGTCGGCGAGGACGGTGGCGGTGGTGAGCGGCGGGAACGTTGATACAAGCCTTCTGACGCGCTGGCTCAGCGAGGCCGGCCCCTGAAGAATGGGCAGGTCTGACCCCGGGTCCTTCACAGAGAACGCACCTTGACTAGCGAATAAACGTTCGCTATACTGGGCGCGGATTCTGGAGGTGAAGCGTGGTCGCGCGCCCATGGACTTCCCCGCAACCGCGCAAGCGAGCTCCGTTGCCGGCGCGCCTGTGGGATGACCGCCGGCTCGTGCGTCTGAAGTTCCTGCTGGTGGTGGCTTGGATTCTCTGTACAGCATTGCTGGAGGGGCGGTTTTAGGGGGTCCAGCGGTGCTGCGGGTCGTGGTCAGCGCGTTCCCCTCGGGTGAGGGCGTGAGGGTTGCCGCCGTGGTGCTGGAGGACGGCGGGCGCGTCCTGCGTTCCTTTGTCGGTGCCAAAGCCGAAGAAGAGGCCGATGGGGCAGCCATGTCCGCGGTACTCAGGGTCCTGTGGACTCTGCGGAGCGCGGGCAAGTCTGTGGTGGTTTACGTGTACCCTCCGCAGGTGGCGGACTGGCTTGCCCGCCGGGCGCCCGTGGAGGACCGATACCTGGCCACCTACGTGCAGGTCCGCACCCTGAGCCACGCCTACCGCCATGTGGAGTTCCTTCCCGCAGGCCCGGACGAAGTGGACCTGGTGCGCCGGGTGGGTGAGAAGCGCGCGCGCAGCGATCCGGACCGCGCGGCAGACCTGGAGCTCGTCGGTCCGGCGTGAGGCTTTGGAGCTTCTCTGGGAACCTTCCCCGCAGGAAGTGCGTAAGACGCACAAGAAGGGAGGGGGAACTCGGATGGCGCGCCCGGAGGGACTCGAACCCCCAACCTTCTGATCCGTAGTCAGATGCTCTATCCAATTGAGCTACGGGCGCGGCACTCATGAATTCTAGCAGAGCATCGCGAGCGGTGTCCACGGCGGTGGTCCTTGCGCTGGCCGCAGGCGCGGCGGGTGCAGCGGCGGGGGAGGCCTACCTCATCGTTCCGGGCCGCGCTGTGGGGCCCATCGCGCTCGGCATGCGCATAGCCCAGGTCTTCCAGTACCTCGGACCTCCCCAAGGCCCCGAGCACGCCGGACGTTCTGGCAAGTTCTTCTGGCCCGGGCGCGGTGTCACGGTGCGGGTCGGCGGGGACGGCCGGGTGGATGCGGTGTTCGTGGAGAGCCCGGAATACAGGACCGCGCAGGGGATCGGTGTGGGGAGCCACCGGGACGAGGTGGTGGCCGTCTTCGGCCCGGCTTTCCAGGCTCAGGAGGACCGCACCACGTTGATCCTGGCGTACCCGCGCCTTGGGATCTCGTTTGCGATCCACAAGGGACGGGGCGACCGCGTGCAGCTCGTCATGGTCTACCGGCCCAGCTAGAGCCGCGCCCGGTGCTAGGCGGGCGGTTAGCCTAAGCGGGGCAGCGAAACACGCCGCGCGGCAAGCGGCTCAGGACCTCCGGGCCCGAGCGCAGCACCACCACCGCTTCCTCCAGCCGGACCCCGAACTCACCGGGCAGGTAGATGCCGGGCTCCACGGTGATGACCATTCCCTCCTCCAGGAGGGTATGGTCGTTGGCGTGCAGCGAAGGAGGCTCGTGGGGGGAGAGGCCGAGGCCGTGGCCGGTTCGGTGGACAAAGTAGGGGCCGTAGCCCGCTGCGGCGATGACCTCCCGGGCCGCACGGTCCACCTGCCACGCAGGGACCCCGGGACGGACGGCGTCCATCGCTACCAGAAGCGCCTCCTCCACCACCCGGTGGACCTGTAGGTAGCGGTCCGTGGGCTCTCCCAGGAACCCCACGCGGGTGACGTCCGAGCAATAGCCCTCCCACCGGGCGCCTACGTCCACCAGTAAGGCTTCAGCGGGCCCGAGGGGCCTGCGCGAGGGTTCGTGGTGCGGATCCGCGCTGGAGGGCCCGGACGCTACGAGCGCGAAGGGGACGGATTCCGCTCCAGCCGCCCGGGCGGCGGCAGTGGCCGCCTCCGCCACCTCAACCTCCGTCGCGCCCGGCCTGGAGGCCGACCAGGCGGCCAGGAGGGCGGCGTCGGCTGCAGCCGCGGCCCGCCGCATGGCCTCAAGCTCCCCCGGGTCCTTTCGAGCGCGCAGGGGAGTGGTGAGGGTGGAGGCGAGCTGGAAGGCCGCCCCCGGCAGGTGCTCCTGGAGCAGCAGGAGGTGGTCTGCGCGAAGGTCGTCGCACACCGCCACCCGGCGCGCTCGACCGCTGACGCGCCCCAAGGCCGCCTTCAGGGCAGGCCCAGGGCCCTGGGCGTCGCTGAAGATGACCGCTTCAGCCCCCACGGCTTTCCGGGCAGCTTCTGCGGAGAGCTCTGGGGTGACCAACACGAGGCTATCCTGCGTCACGAGGAGGGCGAAAAAGCGCTCGTCCCGGAGGGGAGACCAGCCGGCGAGGTATCTGAGGTCCTCCCCGGGGGAGAGAACCACCAGCTGGACCCCGAGGTCGTCCATGCGGTTTCGCAGGCGGTTGAGCCGCTCCTCCCGCACGCCCTACCACCAGGAGAATTTCTTGCGCACCTCCCGCGCGGTCTCGGGCGCGATGTCCACGGGGAGCAGGTTCTCGTACTCACCCATGCGGGTCACCAGCCGGGCGCCGTTGGGGGCCCACTTCCCCTGAGATTTCCCGAGCTCGGGCACGTAGGCGATGCTCCCCCCCTGCATCATGATGCCGCCGTAGAACTCGCCGTACTGACCCACGGCCAGCACGGGCATGAGCAGCTCCATGGTCCGCGCCCGCACGGCGGACTGCATGGTCTCCAGCATGTACGGCATATCGGAGGAGGCCGCCATCTGCACCACCAGGATCTCGGCGCCGGCGTTCGCGAGTTTGCGGGCGATTTCGGGGACGAGGAGCTCGTAGCCG
>JBEQAH010000149.1:0-5253 GCA_041640435.1 bacterium
CCGCTGTTGGCCCACCTCACGCACGACTTCCTCGCTATCCACAGCCCCACCGCCGTCCAGCGCGCAGGCGGCATGCGGCCGCCCACGGGCGAGCCGTACGGTCGCCAGCCCGTGGGGACGGGGCCCTTCCGCTTCCGCGAGTGGGTGCGGGGCGACCGCATTGTGCTGGAGCGTAACCCCGACTACTGGGGTCCCCGCAAGCCCCTGCTGGATCAGGTGGTGTGGCGCGTGATCCCGGACGACGGGGCGCGGGTGCTCGCGCTGGAGGGCGGGCAGATCCACGTGGCGGTTCGCGTACCCCCGCGGGAGACCACGCGACTCGCCCTCAACCGGGCTCTGCGCATCGACCGAACCAGCAGCGTGCGGACCATCTACATCGCCTTCAACAACCAGAAGGCGCCCTTCACCGACCCGCGGGTCCGCCAGGCCTTCAACTACGCGGTGAACAAGCGGGCCATCGTGCAGACGGTGCTGGGCGGGGCCGCCCGGGTGTCGGATGCGCCCATCTCCCCCGGGATCGTGGGGTACAGCGCAGTCCAACCGGGAGGCTGGCCGCACGACGTGGACCGCGCGCGGCAGCTGCTCGCAGAGGCTGGGCATGGGGGTGGCCTGAACGTGACCCTCCTGCACCCCACGGGCCGCTACGTGCAGGACGCGGCCGTGGCCGCCGCGGTACAGGCCCAGCTGCGGGCCGCGGGCATCAACGCGCGGCTGCAGACGATGGAGTGGGCCGCCTATCTGAGCTTCACCAACCAGCCACCCGACCGCACCCCGGTGGAGATGTTCATGCTCGGTTGGGGGACGGTGACCGGGGATGCGGACTACGGGCTGTTCAGCCTGTTCCACAGCAGCCAGTGGGCGCCTGCGGGGTTCAACCGGTTCTTCTACCGCAACCCGGAGGTGGACCGGCTGCTGGACGAGGCCCGCGCCATCACGGACCCCGCCCGCCGGGCCGCCACATATCGCCGGGCCATGGAGATCATCTGGCGGGACGCGCCGTGGCTGTTCCTCCACAGCGAGTCCCAGGTTACGGGGTTGCGGCGGGAGGTCCAGGGGCTCGTGGTGCACCCCACGGAGCGAATCCTGGCGCGCACCGCCTGGCTGCGCCGCTAGGTGGGCAGACCTGACGGAGGACGGGGTCGGCCGCGCCGGCCCCGTCCTGTCTTCACACCAGCTCCGCTACCATAGGATGGGCTGACTCGCATGTGGAGGTACGTGGCGAAGCGGCTCGCGTTGGCCCTGCCCGTACTCCTGGGGGTCTCGGTGGTGGTCTTCGCGGCCATCCGCCTGATCCCCGGGGACCCGGCGCAGATCATGGCGGGGCAGGCGGCCACCCAGCAGGTGGTGGCGGAGATCCGCCGCTCCCTGGGCCTGGACCAGCCCCTCCCCGTGCAGTACCTGTACTTCCTGCGCAACGCGGTGCGCGGGGACCTCGGCCGCTCCCGGGTCAACGGCGCGCCGGTAGTGGAGGAGCTGGCGCAGCGGTTCCCCCGCACCGTGCGCCTGGCTGTGGCCAGCATCCTGGTGGCGTCCGTCATCGGAATTCCCGCGGGTATCCTCGCCGCCACCCGCCGTCAGAGCTGGGTGGACACCCTGGTGATGGCGGTTGCGCTGGTGGGTGTGTCCATGCCCGTGTTCTGGCTCGGCTTGAACCTCATCCTCGTGTTCTCCGTACGCCTGGGGTGGCTCCCCGCCTTCGGTCACGAGACGTGGCGCCACCTGGTGCTCCCCGCGGTCACGTTGGGCGCCGCCTCTTCTGCCATCCTGGCCCGCATGACCCGCTCCGCCATGCTGGAGGTGCTGGGTCAGGACTACGTGCGCACCGCCCGCGCCAAGGGGCTGGCCGAGCGGGTGGTGGTGAACCGCCACGCTCTGCGCAACGCCCTTATCCCGGTGGTCACCGTCCTCGGCCTGCAGTTGGGCACGCTGCTGTCCGGGGCGGTGCTGACCGAGACGGTGTTCGCGTGGCCTGGCATCGGCCGCCTGCTGGTGGACGCGGTGCTGGCCCGGGACTACCCTGTCATCCAGGGAGCCATCCTCCTCATCGCCACCACCTTCGTGCTGCTGAACGTGGCCGTAGACGTCCTCTACGGCTTCCTCGATCCGCGGATCCGGTATGAATGAGGCGCCTCGTCCCGCGGCCCTGGCCGCGGGGGCCGTGCGACCCGCGGCCCCCGCGGCTGGACCGCTGTCCACGGGCGCCTTGGTGTGGCGTCGCCTGCGGAGGAGCCGGTCCGCGGTGTTGGGCCTGTCCATCCTGCTCGTGTTCGGCCTGTGCGGCCTGTTGGCACCGTGGCTCGCTCCGTACGACCCCTACGCCTCGGATCTGGAGAACAGCCTGAAGCCCCCCAGCCCGCGCCACCCCCTGGGTACGGACGAGCTCGGCCGCGATGTGCTGAGCCGTATCCTGTACGGCGCGCGGCTATCCCTGGTCATCGGCACCATCGCGGTGGCCATCGGGGTGGTCCTCGGCGTACCCGTGGGCCTCGTGTCTGGGTACCTGGGCGGACGGTTCGACCTAGTGGTCCAGCGGGCGATCGACGTCCTCCTGGCCTTCCCCAGCACCATTCTCGCCATCCTGCTCGTGACCATCCTCGGCGTGGGCCTGGTGAACGTGATGATCGCCGTGGGCATCGTCTCCGTTCCTACGTACGCGCGCCTCATCCGCGGGCAGGTGCTTTCGTTGAAGGAACAGGAGTTCGTGGACGCCGCCCGGGCCCTGGGAGCGGGGAGCCTTCGGATCATCTTCCGGCACATCCTCCCGAACACCCTGGCCGTGCTCATCGTCCAGACCACCCTGCAGGTGGCCAGCGCCATTCTGTCCGCGGCGGCCCTGGGGTTCTTGGGCTTGGGGGTCCAGCAGCCCACTGCGGAGTGGGGCGCCATGCTGTCCACCGCCCGCCAGTACATCCAGCTGGCACCCCACACCCTGCTGTTCCCCGGGCTGGCCATCATGTTAACCGTCCTGGGATTCAACCTGTTCGGAGACGGCCTCCGGGACGCCCTCGACCCGCGCCTGCGCGTGTAGAGCCCCGCCTGTCGCTACAATGGCGGCGGAGGGGTGCCGGAGCGGTTGAACGGGGCGGTCTTGAAAACCGCTAGGGTGGCGACACCCGCGTGGGTTCGAATCCCACCCCCTCCGCCAGAAAGCGCTTGTGTCGGAGCGTCAGGGCAGCGCAGCAAAAGTCCGCGGTAGCAGGCCTTTCGTCCCCCCGGGGAGCTCACAGCCCGCGTGGCGGACGGCTGCGACCGGGAGGCTCAGCGCGGCGTGGAGCCTGCCCGCAAGCGTTCCCGCCGTACCGTCACGCGTTCCACCCGGTCCCGGCGAACCCTGGGTGTAACCCCCGCCTCGACCGGCACCTCGACTGTGCCGTCGGGCTGTAGAACCACCGGGGGGTCGATCAGGTCCTCCTGGAAGTAGCGGTCCGAAGCTGAAAGATCCCCCGGGAGCTGGAAGTTGGGGAGGGAGGCCAGAGCCAGGTTCAGGAGACGGCCGATCCCCGTCTCCAGCATGCCCCCGCACCAGACCGGTACCCCGCGCGCCGCGCACACGTCGTGCGTCTCCACCGCCGCCGCGAGCCCGCCCAGGCGCGCTGGCTTGATGTTCACTACACGGCAGCTCCCGAGCTCGATGGCCTTGCGCGCGTCGTGGGGGTGCACGATGGACTCGTCCAGACAGACGGGTGTGCGCAGTCTAGCCTGCAGCTTCGCGTGATCCACCAAGTCGTCTTCGCCCAGGGGCTGCTCCACCAACAGCAGGCCGAAGCCGTCCAGCGCTTCGAATACCGCGGCGTCCTCCAGCCTGTACGCGGAGTTGGCGTCCACTTGTAAGGGAACCTGGGGGAAGTGGCGCCGCAGCTCCGCGACCACGTCCACGTCCCACCCGGGCCGGATCTTCACCTTGACCCGTCGATACCCCCGGGCGACGAACTCTTCCACCCGCCGCAGCAGGTCCGCCACCGTGGGCTCGATGCCGAGGCTGACACCCACTTCCACGCGGTCCCGCACCCCGCCCACGAGCTCCCGCAGGCTGCGGCCTTCCTGCTGCGCGCGGAGGTCCCACAGGGCGGCCTCCAGGCCTGCCTTCGCCATGTGGTGACGCCGGATGTGAGCCCACCGCCGCCGGGCCTCGCGGGGGTGGTCCAGATTCCTGCCGAGGACGGTGGGCACGAGGAAGTCGCGCAGCACGTGCCAGGCGGTCTCCACCGTCTCCTCGTTGTACAAGGGTGCACCCATCACGGGGGCCTCTCCCCACCCCACCAGCCCTTCCGCGTAGGCCGCCACCAGGACCGCGTGCTTGTTCTCCTCGCGGCCGAAGCTCGTCTCGAACGGGAAGCGCAGTGGAAGCTCGACCACGCGGAGCTCCACCGCCTCAAGCCTCATGCCGCCGCTCCAGCACGTAGTACCCCCTCCCGCCTTCCCGTACGAAGTCCACCGCCGTGTAACCCGCGTCGAAGCACCGGAGGAACGCCTCCCGGGTGCGCAGCCGCCACTCCAGGGCGAGCTCCGGAGCGCGGTCCCGCAGGGATCCGATGGAGGCGGGGACCTCCAGCCGGACCAGACGCCCCGCCGGCTCGCACAGGGGGCCCGGGCGGTCGCCTTCGGCTTCCAGGATCAGTCGCGCGTCCTCCAGGGGCGGCGCCGTCCACCGACCCTCCAGCCGCGCCCGCACCGACTCGCTATCTAGCCACCAGTCCACCTCCAGCCGGTCGGTGGGCATGCCCCGGTTCAACGCGTCCTCCATCTCGCCGTAGTAGTCCACCTCGTACCGCTCTGCCCGCACCCCCAGCTTGTGCAGGTTGAAGTACGCGTTGCGGCTCTGGAGGGGATCGAAGGTCCACACGACCCTGCGGTAGCCCTGGGCGAGAGCCCAGCTTCGCTGCGCGCACTTCAGCCGGTAGCCCAGGTCTCGATCCTGCACCTCCGGAAGCACCGCGGTCATGTGCGAGTGCAGCACCCGCTCCCCGCCGCGCCAGCCCACAAAGGCGTAGGAGAAGCCCACCAGTCGCCCGCCTGCGAACGCCCCCAGCACGAGGCCGCCGTTCCGGACCACGGCGAGGAGCTGGTGGGAGGGCACCACCTCACGGTCGGGCATCCCCCACACCGCCTGCTGCAGGTCCTCCACGGCCTTTAGCTCGGGGACCGTCTTGAGCGTCCGGACCTCTACGCCCACGTTAGTCGCCTTCGACCCTTGGGGCCACGTCGCCTCCTGGATCCCGCCCAGCAGTTTATGCAAAACCGCTCGGGGGCAGC
>JBEQAH010000150.1:0-5229 GCA_041640435.1 bacterium
CCCCCCGTGGCGTAGACGGGCTCCAGGAAACGGTAGCCCTCTGGGGTCTGTGCGAACACCCCCCCGTGCGACACGAAGGGCTCGCGGTACGAGGCGTCCACCAGAACGTGCGCGCCACTCGCCAGGGCCGCCACGGCGGTCGCGTGCCCGTTGTTGCTCTCCTGGCCCTGCGGGTTCCGCCACACCATGAACACGCCCCCGGCCACACCCACGGCCTGCAGCAGGGACGCGAGCAGCACTGACTGGAGGAAGCACTGGCGCTCGCCGTAGCGCACGGCGTTTGCGAACTCGTGGCCGCGGTCCACGTTGAAACGCGGGAGGGTCGCCTTCACCACGCCGTGCAGCCACCGCGCAGCCTCCAGCTCCCGCTCCACCCGCTCCTCCGCCGTCCTGGCCGCGGCGATCCGCGCCCGGGTCTGCTGCAGGGCGCCCCGCAGCGACCGGCCGCCCTCGGCCGCCGCGTAAGCCCGCTCGAACCATTCGGTGAAGGGCGCGAGTCCTGCCGCCCCCGCGTGCTGGTACGACTCCGCCACGAGAGCCGCGAACTCCCGCGAGTCGTAAGCCAGAGGGGCCGAGGCTGTCGCGGGTCTCCTCAGGTTCTCGCGCGCGCCTACGGCCGCTACCGCCACCAGGGCTAGGAAGAGCAACATCCAGCGCCCCACGGCATCCCTCCCAAACCGTCGTCTCCCCTGCGTTTTTCGCCCGACTCCGTAACGTGGGCGCGAAGGAAGCGGCCGGGTACGCGCGGAGGGACGGGGTCTAACGCCGGCGTCCGGAGGCCGCCCGCCGCTTGGCGCGGGGACGGGGCGTGGGGGCCGCCACCTTTGGGAGCTGCTCCTCCCAGGTGACGATGCTGTGGAAGTACACGCGGTCTCCCTCGTCCAGCCCTCGGGTCACCTCGGTGATGTGCACGTTCTTCGCGCCGAACTCCCCCAGCGCGTACTCCACCGCGGCCTCCGGCTTCGCGTCCTCCCCGCACGTGTAGATGTCCAGGGCCACGTAGCCGGTCTCCGGCCACGTGTGCACCGACAGGTGGGACTCGGAGATGACCACGACGCCGCTCACGCCCACGGGCGAAAAGCGGTGGAAGGAGATGGCCCAGATCTGGACACCGGCCACCTCTGCGGCCCGGGTCAGAATCTGCTCCACGCGCTCGACCTTGCTGATGACCTCCGGGTCGCAGCCCGAGGCCTCCACGATGTAGTGGTGCCCCACCGTGTCCATGGGCGGACCTCCGGTTGTTCGCGTCGTCGCGGTCTCAACCCCCAAACACGCACGTCCCCAGGCGCAGCAGGCTGCGCCCAGGGACGGCTCGTTTGATCATGATCATGCTAAGGACAACGGGCCCGGGGGTCAAGGCGTCGGCCAACAACCTGTGACCCAGCCAGGGTAGACTGGGCCCGTGGGGCGCGGCGAACGCATCGGGGCGTTGCTGGCAGCAGTGGCGCTTTCGGCGGGCTGCCAGATCGTGCTGCGCACCGTACCCGTTCAGCTCTCCGGCCTGTACGTGGCCAACGCCGGCGCGGACTCCGTCACCGTCTACCGCCTGGGCGCCTCGGGCGACGCGTCGCCCACCCGGATCCTCTCGGGCAGCAACACCCGGCTGAGTCTGCCGGTGGCGCTCGTGGTGGACCCTTCTGGCGACCTCTTCGTGGCCAGCGCAGCGGCGAACCGCATCACCGTCTATCCATCTGGGGCCACGGGCAACGCGGGCCCGATCCGAACCCTGGCCGGGCCCGACACACTGCTTGCGGGCCCCTCCGGCCTGGCCCTGGATGCCCGCGGCGCGTTGTACGTTTCCAGCGCGGCGGCCGGCCGTCTGACGGTGTACGCACCCGGCGCGTTCGGCAATGCCCGGCCCCTGCGGGTGGTGGAGGGCAACCTGACGCGCCTCGCAGCGCCCCGAGGGCTCGCCTTCGGCCCCGACGGGCTGCTCTACGTGGCCAACTCCGCGTCCAACTCCATCCTGGTCTTCGACCCCGCGGCCTCCGGGAACGTCCCTCCGGCGCGGCGGATCGAAGGCAGCCTGACGCAGCTCGCCGAACCCACGGGCCTGGCCTTCGACCCCTTCGGCCGGCTGTACGTCGCCAACGCCTTCGTGAACCCGTTTACGGGATTTCCGGCGGTCACCGTGTACCGGCCAGGTGCGCAGAACAACGAGCCGCCCGAGCGGCGCCTCTCGGGTCCCAACACCGGCCTCTCCGTGCCCCGGGGCGTGGCCCTGGACCCGGCCGGAACGCTGTACGTGGCCAACTCCGGAGCAAACTCCGTGACCGTGTACATGCCGGGCGCCGCGGGGGACAGCCAGCCTGCGCGCATCCTCGCGGGGCCGGCTACCGGCCTGAATCTGCCCTGGGCCCTCGCGGTCCGGCCCTAGCCCTGCTCGGCCAGCGCGCGCCGCCGGGCCTGGCGCAGCGCGCGGCGCGCTTCGGCTTCCTGCCACCGCCGGCGCTCGGCCTCCGTCTCCGGCACAAGCGGCGGCAGCGGTTGAGGGCGCCCGGACCGGTCGGTGTGGACCATGGTCACGAACGTGCTGCAGGTGTGGTGGACCTCACCGGAGAGAGGGTCCTCGCTCAGAACCCGCACCCCGATCTCCATGGAGCTGCGGCCCACGTGGTTCAGCGCGGCCCGGTAGTGAACGATCTCGCCCACCCGGATGGGGTGCACGAAGTCCAGGGCGTCCACGGAGGCGGTGACCACCGGGCCTCGGGCGTAGCGGGCGGCCACGATGGACGTCACCTCGTCCAGATCCATCACCAGCCGGCCTGCGAACATCAGGTTCGCTGCGATGGCGTCCTCCGGGAACACAACCCGGCAGGTTTCCAGGTGGTGACGCGGAGGCGGCTCGTCGGGTTCGGGCCTGCGCCTGGCCTCAAGCCGGGCCATCCGGCGATCGCGCCGGGCGCGCGCCTCGGCCTGACGGCGCTCGTCGTCGATCCCCCCTGGCACCACCTCTACGCCCACCGGCCTGGGCCGGCCGCCGCCGTCCACGGCCACGAAGGCCAGGTGCGCGGTGGTGGTGCGCTGGCGCCACCCCGTGGCCGGGTCCTCCGCGTGCACCTGGACGTCCACCTCCATGGATGTGCGGCCCACCAGCACCACGCAGGCCTCCAGGCTGACCACCTGGTTCACGAGCACCGGGTGCAGGAAGTCCAGGTCGTCCATGGAGCCCAGGACCACCGTCCCCCGCGCCAGCCGCGACGCCGCCAGCGTGCCCGCGGTGACGATCCACCGCATCATGCGGCCTCCGTACAGGGAGCCTCGCGCGTTGATGTGCTCGGGGAATACGATCTGGACCATCTCCGCGCGGGTATCCGCCACGCGCACCGCAGACGTCATGGCGCCACCTTCCCTGGAATCCCCCCGCCTCGGGTGCCCCGGGGCTAGGAAGGATCTCCGCCGAGCCGGGCCCCAGCGGGGGAGCTGCGGGCCCAGGCCCGGTACCACGAAGTGATGGGCAGCCGCCGATCGCGGCCGAAGGCTTTCGGCGTGATCTTGATGCCCGGAGGCGCCTGGCGCCGCTTGTACTCGCTGCGGTCCACCATGCGCACCACCTTGGCCACCACCTCAGGGTCGAAGCCTGCCCGGACGATGTCCTCGGGCGGGGTGTCCTGCTCCACGTACAGCTCCAGGATCGGATCCAGCACCTCGTACGGCGGCAAGGTGTCCTGGTCGGTCTGCCCTGGTCTCAGCTCCGCGGTGGGCGGCCGGGTCAGCACGCCTTCCGGGATGACCGGCCCGCGGCTGTTGCGCCAGCGCGCGAGCGCGTACACGAGGGTCTTCGGCACGTCCTTGAGCACCGCAAACCCGCCGGCCATGTCGCCGTACAGCGTGGCGTAGCCCACGCTCATCTCGCTCTTGTTGCCCGTGGTGAGCACGATGCCGCCGAACTTGTTCGTGAGGGCCATGAGGAGGTTGCCCCGGATGCGCGCCTGCAGGTTCTCCTCGGTCACGTCGGGCGCGCGGCCCGCGAACAGGGAGCTCAGCACCTCCCGGTACGCCTCGAAGGGTGCGCCGATGGGCAGGACCCACAGCTGGATTCCCAGGTTGCGGGCAAGTTCCTCCGCGTAGCGGACGCTGTCCTGGGAGGTGTACAGGGAGGGCATGGATACCCCCACCACCGCCTCCGGTCCCAGGGCGTCCGTGGCCACCGTGGCCACCAAGGAAGAGTCCACGCCGCCCGACAGCCCCACGAACACCTGCCTGAACCCGTTCTTCCGCACGTAGTCCCGGGTGCCCACCACCAGGGCGCGGTACACCTCCTCGAGGTCCGCGAGCGGCTGAGCCACCGAAGGCTCCAGGGCAGGTAGGTTCTCGCGCCGCGGCAGCTCCACCGGGATCACCGGGCACCGGGAGGGGTCGCCCACCGGGAACCGCTCCGCTTCGTCCACGCCCGTGCGCCGCGCCCGCTGACGCCGCGCCGCCGCGATGTCCAGGTCGCACAGGAGCAGCGCCTCCTCGAACTGCGGGGCCCGGGCGAGCACCCGCCCCCCCTGATCCAACACCACGCTGTCCCCGTCAAACACGAGCTCGTCCTGCCCGCCCACCAGGTTCACGTAGCACAGGACCACGCCGCAGTCCCGGGCTCGGGTGCGCAGCATCTCCTCCCGCTCCCGCCACTTCCCCCGGTGGTACGGAGACCCGTTGATGTTGAACACCACCAGCGCCCCCGCCCGGGCCTGCACCGCGCAGGGTCCATCCGGGAACCAGATGTCCTCGCAGATGTTGACCGCCACCGGGACTTCGCCCAAAAGGAACAGCGGGGCCTGCTCTCCCGGCGCGAAGTAGCGCTTCTCGTCAAACACGCCGTAGTTGGGCAGCAGCCGCTTGTGGTACACGCCCTGCACGCGGCCGCCCGCGCACACCGCGGCCGCGTTGTGCAGGTAGTTGGCCCGGTCCACAAACCCCACCACCGCCACCACGTCGGTGGCATGCCGCGCCACCTCTGCGATCGCCTGCAGATTGGCCTCTACGAAGTCCGGCTTGAGGAGAAGGTCTTCCGGCGGGTACCCGGTGACCGAGAGCTCCGGGAAGAGCACCACGTGGGCCCCGCGCTCCCGCGCCCGGTGCATCCACTCCACCATGCGGCGAACGTTCCCCTCCAGGTCCCCCACCACGGGGTTCATCTGGGCCAGGGCCACCCGCAGCGTCCGCACGCCTCTAGTATCCCGCACCCTGAGGCGCGGTGGGATGGGTCCCCGGCAGCGCCGCCAGCCCGTGCAGGAACCG
>JBEQAH010000151.1:0-5143 GCA_041640435.1 bacterium
CCACCGGGGTGTACGGCCGCGGCATCCTGCTGTCCGAGGCCTCGCGGGGTGAAGGCGCCTACCTGGTGAACGGGTCCGGCGAGCGCTTCATGGAGCGCTACGCCCCGACCCTTCTCGAACTGGCGCCAAGGGATGTGGTGAGCCGGTCCATCTTCCGGGAGATCCAGGCCGGCCGGGGCGGCGGACCGCACGGCGACTGCGTGTTCCTGGACTTCCGCCACTTGCCGGAAGAAATTCGGCGCGCCAAACTGCCGGAGGTAACGAGCCTGGTCCGCACGTATCTGGGGCTGGACCCGAGCCGGGACCTGATCCCCGTCCGTCCCACGGCCCACTACGCGGTGGGCGGGATCCCCACGGACACCTGGGGCCGTGTGCTGGCAGACGGCAAGAAGCAAACGGTGGAGGGCCTGTATGCCGCGGGCGAGTGCGCCTGCGTGTCGGTGCACGGAGCCAACCGGCTCGGGACGAACTCTCTGGTCGACATCCTGGTGTTCGGCCGCCGTGCAGCGCAGGACATGGCTCGCCTCGCCCGCTCTCGCCCGCTCCCGCCGCCCCCCCGTTCTCCCCTGGAGGGGCCTGCGGAGGAGTTCCTGCGGCTGTTGGGCGCGAACGGCCACGAGTCTTGCGCGCGGATCCGCGCGGATGTGCAGCGGGTGATGGAGGAGTACTGCTCGGTGTTCCGCACGGAAGGAGGGCTGCGGACCGCCCTGGCCCATCTGCGGGAACTGCGGGAGCGCTACGCCCGGGTGGGGCTGGCGGATCGCGGCCGCGTGTACAACCAGGAGCTGGTGGAGGCGTTCGAGACCGGCTGCCTGGTGGACTGCGCGGAAGCCACCGCCGCGAGCGCCCTCTACCGCACCGAAAGCCGCGGCGCACACTTCCGGGAGGACTTCCCCGAGCGGGACGACGCCCGGTGGTTGCGGCACACGCTGCTGTGGCGGCTGGGTCCCGGAGAGTACCGGCTGGACCACAAGCCGGTGGTCATTCGCCGGTTTGCGCCGAAGGAACGCAAGTACTAGAGGAGGCCGCCATGTTCGTGGTGATGAACCGGATCCCGCTGAGGCCGGAGTTCGGGGAACTGTTGGAGGAACGCTTCCGCACCCGGGCGGGCGAAGTGGACCGCGTGCCCGGGTTTGTGCGCAACTGGGTGCTGCGCCCTCGGGATCCCGAGGACCCCTACGTGGTGCTGACCGTGTGGACCTCCGAGGAGGCCTTCGAGGCGTGGAGGCAGTCCGAGGCGTTCCAGCGCGCTCACGGGCGTTCGGGGGCGCTACCCCAGGAGGCCTTCCGCGGCCCATCCAGGGTGGAGCGGTACGAGGTGGTTTTGAGCTCCGAGGCGGAGTCGTTCTGATCCCTGCGCCCACTAAGCTGCGGGTGACAGCCAGGGCTCCGGCCCCCTAAGATTGGGGGAGAGCGCGATCCGGGAGGTGTCGCGTGGGCGAGCCGGTGATCGTGGACGCGCTGCGCACCCCCATCGGGAAGCGGGACGGGCAGCTCCGGGCGGTGCGGCCCGAGGTGCTGTACGCCCGAGTGCTGGACACGCTCGTGGCGCGGAACGGGCTTGCGCCCGAGCTGGTGGACGACGTGATCACCGGCTGCGTGACCCAGGCGGGCGAGCAGGGCGCGAACGTGGGTCGGCTCGCGGTGCTGTGCTCCTCCCTGGGGCCGCGGGTGCCCGCGGTGACCCTCAGCCGCATGTGCGGCAGCAGCCAGCAGGCGGTGCACTTCGCGGCGCAGGCCATCGCCGCGGGCGACGCCCGGGTGGTGATCGCCGGGGGCGTGGAGTCCATGACCAGGGCCCCCATGTTCCTCGACATCGGGGACCTGCGCAACCTGAGCCCGGCGGCCCGGGAGCGCTACGAGCTCATCCACCAGGGCGAGTCCGCGGAGCGCATCGCGGAGCGGTACGGCATTTCCCGGCGGGAGCTGGACGAATTCAGTTACCGAAGCCACCTCCGCGCGGCCCGGGCCACCCGAGAGGGTTTCTTTCGCAAACACCTCGTACCCCTGGAGGGGCAGGATCCCGAGGGACGCCCGGTGGTCGTGGACCGGGACGAGGGGATCCGGTTCGAACCCTCGCTGGAGCGCATGCTGCAGCTCCCGCCCGCGTTCCGGCCGGACGGGCGCATCACCGCGGGCAACAGTTCTCAGATCTCCGACGGCGCCGCCGCGGTCCTGGTGGTGGACTCGGAACTGGCGCGGGCCCACGGCTGGCGCCCGCGGGCGCGGTTCCGGGCGAGGGTGGTGGTGGCCGGGGATCCAACCCTGCAGCTCATGGAGGTGGTCCCGGCGACCCGGGCGGCTCTGGCCCGCGCGGGGTTGACCCTGAAGGACCTCGACGTGATTGAGATCAACGAGGCGTTCGCGAGCGTGGTGCTGGCCTGGGCCCGGGAGCTGGAGCCGGACATGGACCGCGTGAACCCCAACGGGGGCGCCATCGCCCACGGCCACCCGCTGGGGGCCACGGGAGCGGTGCTCATGGCCAAGCTGCTGGACGAATTGGAGCAGCGGGACGGGCAGTTCGGCCTGCAGGTGATGTGCATCGGGCACGGGATGGCCACGGCCACGGTGCTGGAACGGGTGGCCTAGCGCTCGCGCTGTGGGCCGAGCTCACCGAGGCGGTAGACCTGCACCGCGTTGCGGTAGAAGATCCCCTCCAGCACCTCGCGGTCAAAGCCGAGTTCCGCGATGGCCAGGGCGTTGGTGCGGATGCCCGGCACCGTGGGCCAGTCGGTCCCGAAGATGAACTTCCGCGCCAGGCGCGCCAGGTCGTGCCGGCCGAAGTAGTCGGGCAGGCGGTTGGGAGGGAGCCCGGACAGCTCGATCCACACGTTGGGGTAACGGAGCGTCAGGAAGGCGGCGGCGTCGTACCACCACCCGCGGCCGCCGTGGGCCAGCACCACCGTGAGGTCCGGGAAGTCGCGCAGGACGTCCGCCACGTGGTCGGGGTTGGTGAAGCGGTTCGCGGCCCCCGGAAAGACGCTGGAGCCGAAGTGCACCACCACCGGCAACCCCCGCTCCTCGCACACCGCGTAGGCGGGGTACAGCATAGGATCCGAGAAGGGGTGTGCGTTGTGAACGGGGTGGATCTTGAGGCCCACGGCGCCCAGGGCCAGCTGCCGTTCCAGCTCGCGGCGCACGGGGTAGTGGTAGTAGGGGTTCAGCTGAGCGAGGAAGCGGAAGCGGCGCGGGTTGTACCGCACGAAGGGGATCAGGTCCTCCACAGGGTGCACGCCCACAACCCGCGGCGCATACTCGCACAGCAGGATGGCCACGTCCACGCCCTCCTCCTCGAGGAAGGCGTCGAACCGCTCCGGGACGATCCGTCCCTCCTGGTCCCGGAGGCCCTGGGGCTGCGGGAACCGGTCGAAGTACACCCCGGGGTCGATCTTGAGGTTGGAAAGGCTCACGGGATGGACGTGCGCGTCGACGAGAGGGATACCCAGGATCATCTCGGATGATCTCGGATTGCCGGTCACCGAGTCAGGTCTCCTGCTATGCTGACGGCCGGGGCCGGAGCCGTCAAGCGGCTTTGAGGCGGGTGCTCTGTGGGCAACGCGGTGGTGGTCGGCGCGGGTGTCGTGGGGCTGTGCGCGGCCCTGTGGTTGCGGCGCGCGGGGCTGGAGGTCACGGTCCTGGAGCGGCACGCGCCCGGGGCGGGCGCCTCGTGGGGCAACGCGGGCTGGGTGGTGCCTTCCCACAGCACGCCTCTAGCGCACCCGGGCGCCCTGGGCCGCGGGCTGCGGTGGATGCTGGATCCCGCAAGCCCTTTCTGGGTCCGGCTTCGACCTCAGCTGAGCCTCTGGACATGGGTGCTGCGGTTTGCCCGCGCCTGCACCGCCGCGCACGTCCGGCGGGCGCTCCCGCTGCTCGTGCGCCTTCAGCGAAGAAGCCTCGAGCTTTACGAGGAGCTGTCTCAGCAGGGGCTTGCGTTCGACTTGCAGCGCAGTGGCTCGCTGTCGGCGTACCGTACGGAGGAGGGGTTCCGGGAAGCTCTGGAGGAGGTAACGCTGCTTGCCGAACACGGCGTGGAGGCCCGGCCTCTGGCGGGGCGCGCGGCGCTCGAGCGGGAGCCGCTCCTGCGCGAGGGGCTTGCGGGCGCGGTGTACTTCCCGCACGACGCACACCTGGACCCGGCGCAACTTGTACAGGAGCTCTCGCGGCGGGCGGAGCTGGAGGGCGTGCGGCTGGTCAGCGGGGCTGCCGCGGACACCCTGGAAGTCCGCGGAGACCGGGTAGCGGTTCACCAGGCCGGGCGGCGTGAGGTGCCCGAGGTGGTGGTGCTGGCCGCGGGGGCCTGGTCCGGTCCGCTGGCCCGCACCGCGGGGCTGCGGCTTCCCCTGATCCCGGCGAAGGGCTACAGCATCACCCTGGAACACGCAGAGGCCTTGCCCCGCTCCCCGGCGATGTTGTCCGAGGCGCGGGTGGCGGTGACTCCCTTCCAAGACGGCCGGCTGCGCCTTGCGGGCACGCTGGAACTCGGCGCGTGGGATCTGCGGATCTCCCGCCGGCGGGTGGAGGCGATCCGCGCCGCAGCTGAGACGTACCTGCGAGTGCAGGCGCGGGGCGGGGAGGTGTGGTGCGGGCTGCGGCCGTGCACCCCGGACGGCCTGCCGCTCGTAGGACGCGTGCCTCGGTGGAGAAACCTGGTGGTGGCCACCGGCCATGGCACCCTGGGGGTTTCCCTGGCTCCGGTCACCGCGGAGCTCGTGGTGCAGGCGGTGCGTGGCCGGCCCGAGGGCGATCTCGAGCTGTTGCGGCCGGACCGGTTCCTCTGACCGGATCCCCGGTCACCGGAGTTCCCCGGGAGGCCCGCCTCGGCGCGGAAACTACTGCGCCACCCATCCACCGTCCACCACCAGCAGGTGGCCGTTGACGAAGGAAGCTGAATCAGAGCACAGCCAGATTACGGCGTCCGCGATCTCTTCCGGCCTCCCGATCCGCCCCATGGGCCCTCCGAGCGCTGCTTCCATCTCCGGCTGGGTGGAGATGTACCGTTCCAACATGGGGGTGCGGATGGGTCCCGGGCACACGGCGTTCACCCGGATCCCGGCCTTCGCGTACTCCAGGGCGGCGGTCCGTGTCAGCTGCACGAGCCCACCCTTGGAGGCGCAGTACGCGGGCAGCCCCGGGAATCCAACCA
>JBEQAH010000152.1:0-5098 GCA_041640435.1 bacterium
GGCCACGAAGTCGATCAACCCCACAAGCAGGTGCGTGTGCACGAGCTGGGTGTCCTGCAGGGCGCGGGACATCACATCGGCGCTGTCCCACGTGCCGAGCCGCTCCACGGGCCAACGGAGAACCCTGGCGAACAGCCGTTCGCGAAGGTCCGCGGTCGCCCGGTGCGCGAACGCGAAGTTCAGGTGGATCTGACCGTACATGAGCGCAGACCGGACCGCAAACACCCCGAGGCCGAACAGCGCCAGCTGCCGGAGCAAAGCCAGGTCGCCCGTGGCGGTAATCCGGTCCACCAGGTCCCGGAACAGCAGCGGAACGCTCAGCCCCGCGGCGGTGGCTCCGAGCACACACGCCACCGCGGCGGCCAGCAGTCCGCGGTGCGGCCACAAGATTTCCCGCAGCAGCTGCGGCACCCTCACGAGGCCAGCTCCAGTACTTTGCGCGCCAGCCGCTCCGCAGCACCCGGCGGCCGCTGGAAGTGGACGCGCAGCCGTTCCCGCATCTCCCGCAGACGTCCAGCGTCTTGCAGCAGGGCCGCGACCCGGGCCGCCACCGCTTCGGGCGGAGCCGTACCGACTTCTTCCTCTACAAGGCGCAGGCCCGTGACGGCGTTCACCGCCGCCACGTACCGCAGCCGGCGCACTCCCCTGCGCACCACAGCCGCCTTCACCGCCCGGCCCACCACCGGCAGGCGCGACAGCCACTCCACGGTACCTTCCAGAGGCACCCGGGAGGGGTCGTACAGCGGCAGCCACACCAGCATGGGCACCCCCAACAACCCCAGCTCGACGTTGGAAGTCCCGGGAAGCGCCAGAGCCAGGGCGGTGCGGCGCAGCACCTCACGCCGGCGGTCCGGATCCCAGGCCACCGTCACGGGCTGCCCATCCACCACTTGTCGGACCAGCTCGGGCGGCAGGAAGGGAGAGGGGAGCAGCGCGACCTCAAGCTGCGGGATGCGGGCGCGCACATGATCTGCCACCTCCAGCATGAGGGGCGTCAAGTCGCGGAAGATGCTCGGCCGCGAGCCCGGGAGGAGCAACAGGAGGAGTCCACCCTCTGTGGCTTCCTCCCGTGCTCCGTCGCTCAGCGCGTCCACCCGCAGGTCTCCCACCGCCTCCACCTTCTCGGCGGGCACCCCGAGCTCGACCAACCTGCGGGCGAGAGACTCGGTGTGAGTTGCCACCCACGCGAAGGCCCGGTGACGGCGTGCCACCAGGTCCCGTTCCACATAGGCCACCGCGGGGCAGCGCGCCCGCCGGCTCAGCCGCGCCGCGTACCACAGATCCCCGCCCACGTGCACCACGCACCGGGCGGACACCGTACCCAGCCCCAGGGCCCATCTCACCACGTCCCGCGGCTCGGACACCCCGTCGAACAAGCCGCTTTGCCGCGCCACCTGCGGCTCCCGCCCTGTGGCGTACTGGCATGGCGGGAGTGCGAGCAGAAGCCGCGCGTCCGGCACCAGCCGCCTCAGGGCACGGGCCAGGGGCAGAGCCCAGCCGGACAGCTCGCCTGGGCCGTTTGAGACCAGGAGCAGCTCCACGCCGACATTATAGGCGCGGTGGGGCCGGGATGCGGGGAAGGGCCGGCCCCGCGGCCCATCGAATATGGTCCAACCCGTGCGACCCTTCCTGCTCTCGCTGTGCTGCCTGCTCGTGGCCCTCGGCCGCCCTGCCGTGGCCCAGCGGCTGCCTCTTGTGGTGGAGGCGGATCGCATCACCTACGACACCGTGGCGCGCACCGTCGAAGCCTCCGGCCACGTCCGCCTGCGCTACGGAGATCTGGTGGCGTCCGCGGAGTACCTGTTCGCGGACCTGCAGGCAGGTGAGGTACTGCTGCGGGGCAACGTCCGTGCAGCCCGCGGCGACCAGCGCGTGGCGGCGGAAGAGGTGCGCTACCGCCTCGACCTTCGGGAGGGTGAGGCGGTGAACGTGCAGGCGACGGTGGACAACGCCTACTTACGCGCGCAGCGCTTGCAGCTGGGCCGGGACCGGGTCGTGGCCCAGCAAGCCCTCGCCACCCTGTGTGACCCGCAAAACCCCCTGTTCCACGTCACCGCCCGGCGAATCACCGTATTCCCCGGGGAGCGGTTGGTGGCAGAAGAAGCCAGCCTGTGGGTCGGGGGCGTCCGCGTGCTTTCCCTTCCACGCTACGAAGTGCGGCTGGAATCCCGGGAAGCGGTGTCCCGCAGCTTCCTCTCGCCCGAGCTCGGGTTCGACGCGCTCTCGGGGTACTGGATCGCCCTGCGCTACCCCTACCGTCTAGGAGACGTGGAATCAGAAGCCTACGCCCGCTACAACACCCAGATCGGGTTTGAAGTCCGCAACACCCTGCGCGCCGGCCTCCTGGAAGGGACCGCCCAGTTCAGCGTCGGGACCGTCCGGGATACCGAAGGCCGCCCCGTGGACCTCGCGGAGCTGAGCTACGCGCGCCCCTGGAAGCTCGGGGACGTCGCGGGGTCGCTTGCCTTGTCGGCCGGTCAGTACCGGGAACGCGTGACGGGAGCTGAAAGCCCCCGGCTGGACGCGGCGCTGACAGCGAGGGCGCCCACCTGGCGGCCGGGTGACCGCTGGTCCGTGGACGGCTCTGTAGGGCTGCGCCACGCCACTTACAGGGACCGATCCCTCTTCGCGCCGAACCTGGCGGTGTCGGTGGCGTACTCCACCGCGCCCGGCGCGGCCGCCTACCTGGCGTACGGGTGGACGGAGGCGTACGGGTCCACGCCTTTCCTTTTCGACGCGCCCATCCGCGAGTCCGCGGTCACTCTCGGTTACCGCCAGGCCGGCCAGGGGCTTGCCTTCGATGTGGCAGTGCAGTACGACGTCATCCCACAGCACTGGCGGCTTCTGGCCGGTGTGGACGCAGCTCCGGGCGGGGGGTGGCGCTTTGGGACCTTCGCCAAGTACAACGCCACCCTGGCTCTCTTCGAGGAGCTGCAGCTGCGGGCAGGCCGCCTGTGCGACTGCCTGGACTTCTCGGTGGCGTACCGCGTCCCGCAGCAGCAGTGGTGGATCACGGTGAATCTACTGCCGTCGCCGCGGGTGCGGGAAGCAATACCTCTGCCGGAGCCTTGAAGGCGGCTCCCTGAAGCCGCAGGGTACAATGGAGCAGTAGAAGCAGGAGGCGCTGATGGTACCGGCAGCCATCTTCCGCGAGTACGACATCCGCGGCGTGTTCGGGCAGGACCTGACCCCCGAGGTGGCCGAGAGGGTCACGCGGGCGTTTGCGGTCTACCTGCGCACACAGACGCCCGGCGAAGATCCCT
Organism: bacterium; assembly: GCA_041640435.1. Classification (GTDB taxonomy): domain Bacteria; phylum Sysuimicrobiota; class Sysuimicrobiia; order Sysuimicrobiales; family Sysuimicrobiaceae; genus Tepidifontimicrobium. The sequence goes on from JBEQAH010000152.1 coordinate 3,264, forward strand.
TGCCCGTGGTCGTGGGCCACGACAACCGCAGCTCGTCTCCGGTCCTCCACCGAGCCGTGGTGGACGCCCTGGTGGCATCCGGCTGTGAGGTCACCGACATCGGGCTCGTCACGACCCCGGTGTTCTACTTCGCGCGGGTGCATCTCGGCATCGACGGCGGGGTGATGATCACCGCAAGCCACAACCCGCCGGAGTACAACGGGTTCAAGCTGGCGCATGGGTTCGGGACCCTGTACGGGGAGCAGATCCAGGAGGTGCGACGGCTGGCCGAAGCCGGAGCGTCCCGCCAGGGTCGGGGGTCCGTGCGCACCGTGGACGTAAAACCCGCCTACCGATCGGAGATCCTGCGGAGGGTACAGTTGGGCCCGCGCAGGCTCAAGGTGGTGGTGGACTGCGGAAACGGGACAGCCAGCGTGATCGCCCCTCAGGTGCTCCGCGACCTGGGAGTAGAGGTGGTGGAGCTGTACTGCGAGAGCGACCCCACGTTCCCGCACCACCACCCCGACCCCGTGGACCCCAAAAATCTGCAGGACCTCATCCGCACAGTCAGGGCGGAGCGGGCGGACGTGGGCCTGGGCTTCGACGGCGACGGAGACCGCATCGGCGTTGTGGACGACCAGGGCCGGATCATCTGGGGCGATGAGCTCATGGTCCTGTTCTGGCGGGAGATCCTGCCCAAGCATCCCGGGGCGCAGGCCATCGTGGAGGTCAAGTGCTCCCAGGCCCTGGTGGACGAGATCCGGCGGCTCGGGGGCCGGCCGTTCTTCTACAAGACCGGCCACTCCCTCATCAAGGCCAAGATGAAGGAGATCGGCGCCGTGTTCACCGGCGAGATGTCCGGCCACATGTTCTTCGCCGACGAGTACTACGGGTTCGACGACGCCGTGTACGCCGCGGCGCGCTTGCTGCGGATCCTGTCCAACGCCGACCGGCCGCTGTCCACCTTGCTGGCGGACGTGCCGCGCTACTTCGCCACGCCGGAGGTCCGGGTGCCGTGTCCGGACGACCGCAAGTTCAGCGTGGTGGAAGAGCTGGTCCGCTACTTCAAGGAGCGCTACGAGGTGGTGGACGTGGACGGCGCCCGCGTGCTGTTCCCGGACGGCTGGGGTCTTATCCGGGCCAGCAACACGCAGCCGGTGCTGGTGGTGCGGGCGGAGGGCACCACGCCAGAGGCGCTGGCCCGGATCCAGAAGGTGCTGGAGGAGGCGCTGGCCCGCTTCCCTGAAGTGGGGCGCGTTGACTGGGGGATGGAAGCCGTAGCCAGGCCAGGATGAGAAGCGGCGGCGAAGAAGGAGGAGCCGGGGTGGTACAACTGGTCGCCTCGAACGTGGCAGCTGTCGCGGGCGCCTGGCCCGTGGATGCGCACGCGGCAGTCCGAGATGGCTTCGCGCGGGTGGTCGGCGGCTCCGCGCAGTCCCGGGTGGGCCCTGTGCCTGAGCTGGAGAATAGGCCAGTGGAATTCCCCCTCCGGCCCAGCCAGAAGGCCTGCGCCCCTTGCCTGCAGGCGCGGTGAACCCCTTCCTGGACCGTCTGCAGCGTGGCGTGCTGGTGGCCGACGGGGCCATGGGCACGATGCTGTACGCCCGCGGGGTGCCCTTCGACCAGCCCTTTGAGCTCGTCAACGTGACGCAGCGGGACCTGGTGGTGCAGGTCCACGTGGAGTACCTGCGGGCTGGCGCCGAGCTCATCGAAACCAACACCTTCGGCGGCAACCGGTTCAAGCTGGGCTCGAAGGGGCTAGGGGACCGGGTGCGGGAGCTGAATCGGGCCGGCGCCAAGCTGGCCAAGGAAGCGCGCGACGTCGCAGGCCTGCCCGCGTTCATCGCGGGTTCCGT
>JBEQAH010000153.1:0-5081 GCA_041640435.1 bacterium
GGGCCACGAGCTCTCGCGGGCTGAAGGGTTTGGTGACGTAGTCGTCGGCGCCGGTCTCCAGGCCCAACACCCGGTCCAGCTCCCCGTCCTTGGCGGTGAGGACCAGGATGGGAACGGTGCTCTCCCGCCGGAGGGTGCGACAGATCTCCAGGCCGTCCACGTAGGGAAGCATGAGGTCCAGCACGATGAGGTCCGGTTGCTCCGCGCGGGCGCGGCGGAGGGCCTCGTGGCCGTCGTACGCCACACTCACCTGGAAGCCCTCCCGCTCCAGGTTGTAGCGGACGAGCTCCACGATGTGGGGCTCGTCGTCGACCACCAGGATCCTCTGCACGCGCTCCCCCGACGGCCCGGCCCGTCCCCGAGTACCGTCCCCCGCCATCGTCACGGAGCGGTAAAGTGATCACGCCCCTGGAGAGGGCGCCGCAGCTCTGACCTCGGGGGCCATCCGGCCCGCAAACCGCTCGAAGTTCCGCACGAACATGCCGGCCAGCCGCCGCGCCTGTTCGTCGTACGCCGCAGGGTCCGGCCATGTGCCCCGGGGGTCGAGCAGCGCGGGTTCTACCCCCGGCACGTACTCCGGCACCCGCAGGTGGAACCGGGGATCCTGCCGGTAGCTGACTCCGTCCAGCTGGCCCTCCAGGGCTGCGCGGATCATGGCGCGGGTGTCCTGGATGCGGATCCGGCGGCCCACGCCGTAAGGCCCGCCGGTCCACCCGGTGTTGACCAGCCACACCCGGGTGTCATGCCGACGCAACCGCTCGCCCAGAAGTTCCGCGTACCGCACAGGCGGCAGCGGCAAGAACGGCGCTCCGAAACAGGCGCTGAAGGTCGCCTGGGGGTCGCGGACGCCCCGCTCCGTGCCCGCCACCTTGGCCGTGTAGCCCGACAGGAAGTAATACAGGGCCTGCTCATACGTCAGCCGCGCGATGGGAGGCAGAACCCCGAAGGCGTCCGCGGTCAGGAAAACCACGTCCGTAGGGTGCCTCGCCCGCCCGTCCCGCACCACGTTCTGGAGGTACGAGAGGGGGTAGGCGGCGCGGGTGTTCTCCGTGATCCGGTCGTCGTTCAGGTCCAGCTCCCTGGTGAGCGGGTCCACCACCACGTTTTCCAGGACCGTGGCGAAGCGGCGGGTCGTGGCGTAGATCTCGGGTTCCGCCTCCGGGGACAGACGGATCACCTTCGCGTAGCACCCGCCCTCCAGGTTGAAGACTCCGTCCTCACCCCACCCGTGCTCGTCGTCGCCCACCAGGGCGCGCTCGGGGTCGGTCGACAAGCTGGTCTTGCCGGTCCCGGACAGCCCGAAGAACAGGGCGCACCGGCCGTCCGGGCCCACGTTGGCCGCGCAGTGCATGGACGCCACGCCCCGCAAAGGGAGCAGGTAGTTCATCACGGTGAACACGGACTTCTTGATCTCCCCGGCGTACAGGGTGCCGCCGATCAGGACCAGCCGCTGTGCGAAGCTCAAGGCGATGAACGTCTCCGACCGCGTCCCGTGGCGGGAAGGGTCGGCCCTGCAGCTCGGAACGCACACCACCGTGAAGGCGGGCTCGTGCAGCAAGTGCTCGGGCCCCTGCGGCCGCAAGAACAGGTGCCGGCTGAACAAGCTGTGCCACGCCAGTTGGGTGATCACGCGGATCGGGAGCCGGTGGCGGGGGTCAGCGCCCGCGTACAAGTCCTGAACGTACAGGTCGTGGCTTCCCGCCTCCCGGAACACGTGATCCCGCAGCGCGCGGAAGTTCTCTGGGTCCATGGGCTGGTTGACCGGGCCCCACCACACCTGGTCCTCCACCTCTGGCTCCCGAACCACGAACTTGTCCAGGGGGGAACGTCCCGTGTGGGGGGCGGTGACCGCCACAAAGGCCCCACCCTCCGCCAGCATCCCCTCCCGCCGGCGGACCGCGTGTTCCACCAGTTCGGGAGCCGTGAGGTTCCAGTACACGGCGCCGTCGGTGGGGAACGGGAGGGGAGAGGGTCTTGCGTCGGCCAGCTTCATGGCGACCTCCGCCGCTATGGGGCGTTTCTCCCGAAGCATAGCACAGATGGGGCCGCCGGGATGGACGGCCCCGGAGGGGGGATCCTATGATGGAAGGCGTCGAAGCCCGGGAGGTGGTGGTGTTGCTGAAACCGGTGGCCCTGGCGGCCCTGGTGCTGCTTACTGTGTTCGCAGACCTGGTTCCGTCCTGCGAGTCCCAAAGACGCGTGGTGCTGGGCTGGGTGGAGGCCAAGTACACGGAGTCCGAGCTCGGCACCCAGTACGTGATCGTAGTGGACCGCGTCCCCTACTCGGTCCCCTACCCCTTCTACCAGGACGTTCGCGTGGGCGACAAAGTCCGCTACGACGGCTGGAAGTGGCAGATCGTGCAGCGGGCCGGGGAGCCGTCGCGGCTCGTGCCCATCGAGATCCTTTCGCCCGCGCCGTCGCCCAGCCCCTCGCCCTAGGGAGGGACCGTGCGGACCGACCCCTTGGGGCACGTGGCGCAGGAACTGGAGACGCTGCGCACCCAGGGGCGGTTGCGCTGGCCGCGGGAGCTTCAGAGCGCGCAGGCCCCCCGCGCGGTGTACGACGGCCGCGTGGTAGTGAACCTGTGCTCCAACAACTACCTGGCGCTGGCGGATGACCCCCGGCTGAAGGAAGCGGCGAAGGCTGCGGTGGACCGATACGGGACCGGATCCGGCGCGGTGCGCACCATCGCCGGGAACCTGAAGCTGCACCGGGAGTTGGAGGAGGCTCTGGCCCGCTTCAAGGGAACCGAAGCCACCCTGCTGTACCCGTCAGGGTTCGCTGCGAACGCGGGAACCGTGGCCGCCCTGCTCGGCCCGGAGGACGTGGTGGTGTCTGACGAGCTCAACCACGCGAGCATCATCGACGGGTGCCGGCTGTCGGGGGCCACCAAGCGCATCTACCGCCACCGCGACGTGCAGCACGCCCGGGAGCTGCTGGAGGCGTCCCAGGGCGCGCGGTTAGTGCTCCTGGTCACCGATGGCGTGTTCAGCATGGACGGAGACGTCGCGCCCCTGCCCGAGCTCTGCGCGGTGGCTAAGCGCTACGGCGCGTTGATCATGGTGGACGACGCGCACGCCACGGGCGTGCTGGGCCGCGCGGGCCGGGGGACCGTGGACCACTTCGGGCTCACCGGTCAGGTGGACATCCAGGTGGGCACCCTCTCCAAGGCCCTCGCCACCGTGGGGGGCTACGTGGCCGCGAGCCGCAACCTCGTGGAGTACCTCATGCACCGGTCCCGGCCGGTGTTGTTCAGCACCTCGCTCCCCCCTGGGGTCGCCGGCGCCGCTCTCAAGGCGCTGCAGATCCTGGAGGAAGAGCCCGAGAGGCTCCAGCGCCTGTGGGAGAACACCCGGATCTTTAAACGCGGGCTGGAGCAGTTGGGCTTCCGCACCGGCCAGAGCGAGACCCCGATCACCCCGGTGCTCACGGGCGATGAGGATCTGGCCATGGCTCTGTCCGACGGGTTGTTCGAAGAGGGCGTCTTTGCCCTGGGGATCGGCTTCCCCACGGTCCCCCGCGGCCAGGCGCGCGTCCGGACCATTGTCACCGCAGGGCACACCCGGGAGGACCTGGACGTGGCGCTGGGTGCTTTCGAGCGGGTGGGCCGACGGCTCGGTCTGATCTAGGGGATCCTGCCGTGCTGACCCTGGAAGAGGCTGTGGCGCGGTACTTGGAGGTGGTACAGCCCGGGCCGCGGGCCGAGGAGGTCGTCCCGCTGGAGCAGGCTCTCGACCGCGTGTGCGCCGCAGATGTGCGCGCGGAGGAGGACCTGCCGCCCTTCGACCGGTCCACCGTGGACGGTTTCGCGGTCCGGTCCGAAGATGTGCACCGCGCCTCGCCCAAGTCACCTGTGCGGCTGGAGGTGGCGCGGACCATCCGGATGGGCGAGGTGGCGGACCTGAGTTTGGGAGCTGGACAGTGCGCGCGCGTGCCTACGGGGGGGATGCTCCCGGTCGGCAGCGATGCGGTGGTTATGCAGGAGCACACCCGCTCTGCGGACGGCTGGGTCGAGGTCCTCCGGCCGGTCCAGCCCGGGGAGAACGTCTTGCACCGGGCGGAGGACGTCCGGCGCGGCGAGGTGGTGGTGCAGCGGGGAACCCGCCTGAGGCCGCAAGAGCTGGGTCTCCTGGCAGGTCTCGGGGTGGTGGAGGTGTCCTGCTACTTGCCGCCCAGGGTCGCGGTGTTCTCCACGGGTGACGAGATCGTCCCGCCGGACCACCGGCCCCGGCCTGGCCAGATCCGAGACATGAACGCCCACACCCTGACGGCGCAGGCCACCCGCCTGGGGGCGGTGCCCCAGTTCCGCGGCATCCTGCCGGATCAGGCGGCGGTGGTGGAGGAGGCGCTGCGGGACGCCATGCGCACCGCGGATGTGGTGCTCGCCTCGGGCGGCAGCTCTGTAGGCACCCTGGACGTCTTGGGCGAGGTGGTTCCACGGCTGGGTCGGCCCGGGGTCGTAGTCCACGGGGTCGCCATCAAGCCCGGCAAACCCACCCTGCTGGCCCTGTGCGACGGGGTTCCTGTGGTGGGCCTGCCTGGGCACCCGGTGTCCGCCATGGTGGTGTTCGACCTGCTGGTGCGCCCGGTTCTGGAGGCGATGCTGGGTCTGCGGCCGGAGGCGCGCGGCCCAAGACGTGTGCCGGCCATCCTGGTGGCTCCCCTGCGCGCGCCGGACAACCGGGACGAATTCGTGCGCGTGAGCCTGAGGTGGCAAGAAGGTGGCCTAGCGGCCCAGCCGGTGCTGGGCAAGTCGGGTATGATCACCACCATGACCCGAGCGGACGGCTACGTGCGCGTGCCCATGGGAACGCGCCTGGAAGCCAGCACTCAGGTGGAGGTGTACCTCTTTGATTAAGGACATCCTGCTGCTTCAGCCCGAACGGAGTTTAGCGACCGCCCCTGAGCGACCGGAGGACTTCTCCGGCAGCGTGTGGATCCAGCCGCTGCGGCGGACCGACGCTTCTGGCTCGGTGGAGATCCTCGCGGTGTTCTTCGAAGCCGGCGCGCGTACCCGGCCCCACGTTCACAGTACCGACCAGGTCCTGGTGTTCCTGGAAGGCGAGGGGGTGGTGGCCAC
>JBEQAH010000154.1:0-5022 GCA_041640435.1 bacterium
GGGTATCCCGGAGGTAGGCGTCCATGAGGATGTGGTCGTACCGCTCCTCGGTGCCCCGCACGAACTGCCGCCCGTCCTGCGCGAAGGTGCGCAGCCGATCATCCCGCGGGACCCCGAAGAACCGGTGCGCCACCTCCACCACCTCGGGGTCGATGTCCACCACGTCCACCCGGACCTGGGGGTAGTCCTGCAGGTAGCGCTTGGGGATCGTGCCGCCGCCCATGCCGATCACCAGAACCCGCCGCGGCTGCGGCTGAAACAGCATGCCCACATGCATGTAGTCCGCGTACCGGAACACCGTGCGCCAAGGATCCACCAGGTCCATGGCGCTTTGCCAGTAGTTGTCCAGCTTCAGGTAGCGCACCCCTCCCTCGTCACTCACCGTGATGCGGTGGTACACCGTGTCCCTGGCGTACCGGACCTCCGGGCTCTCCGGCGGAATCAAGCGCGGTGTCCACGCGCCGGCTGCCAGGACCACCAGGGCCGCCACCGCGGCAGCTCCAAGCCTGCGCAGGCCCACCAAGGCCACCACCGCCAGCCCCATCTCCACCAGGCCGAGGGCGAGGATCGTCTCGCGCACGCCGAGAGCGAAGACCAGCCAGAAGGCCGCGGCAAAACATCCCGCGATGCTCCCCAAGGTGGACAGGGCGTAGAGCCGGCCCGCGGTGCCGCCCACGGTGGCCACGCTTCGGGTGCTGAGTCGTACCGCATAGGGGGAGATGGTGCCCATGACGACGCTGGCTGGGAAGAAAAGGACGAAGGCTGCCACCAGTGGACCGGCCCGCGCACCCAGGTCCGCGGCCGCCAGCACCGACAGCAACCCCGGTGCGACCGCCGGGATGGGGACGGTGAGCAGCCCCGCCAGGAACACCAGGGCGCAGAAGACCCCCCAGTGGGGGTAGCGGTCCGCTAGGCGTCCACCCACCCAGTAGCCGACGCTCAGGGCGGTGAGGAACACGCCGATGAGGCTGCCCCACACGTAGATGGAGTTGCCAAAGGTCGGCGCCAGCACGCGGCTCGCGACGATCTCCAACGCCAGCAGCACCCCGCCGCTGGTAAACACCACTAGTTCCAGCATGGGACCTCCCGTTCCCTTAGCGTACCGTACGCGCCCCGCGGGCGCGAGCTCAGTCCCCGTGCCGCTGCCGCAGCCGCGGCGACAGCCGCAGGAGCAGCTGCACCCGCTCCACCTCGTCGAGCCATTCCTGGGTCACCTGCCGCAGCAAGTCCTCCCCAGGAGGCCGCACACCCACGGGGCAGGCGGGGCCCAGCCGCTCCGCGGCCATCTGGCGGTAGATGGAGAGGGTGCGTTCTCCGTACCGGGCCACCTCCGCGAAGTCCTCGCTCAAGAACACCACCATGGGGATGCGGTAGCCGCGGTTGATGGACAGCGCCTCCCGCACGTCCGGGTGCTCGTCGCGTTCCAGCAGGCGCAGCTCGATGCGCGGGCTCGCTTCCGCGATGCGCTGGAGGACGGGGCACTGGTTCACGCAGTCCCCGCACCAGGTTCCGGCCAGCACCAGCAGCTTCATGTCCCGTTGAAAGCCGCCGAGGAGCCGCTGCTGGTCCGGGGCGAGAGTTACCGCCTCGTATACCCGCCGCCACCGCTCCCGGTGAACGTCTGTCCCATAGCGGCGGAGGAACTCCTCATAGGGAAGCGCCTGTTCGAACTTGGCCTTCCAGTCCAACTCCTTCCTCACCTCCATCGACCGCGCTGCCAGAGCACCGCGAGTCCCGCTAGCGCCATGGCGGCCGCGGCGGAGCTGAAGGCCACTCCTTCGCCGAAGAGGCCCAGGCTGCCGTTGCCCCACACCGGACCCACCACCCGGCCGAGGCTCTCCAGGGTGCTGGCGGTACCCTGCACCACGCCCTGCTCAGAAGGATCCGCGCTCCGGCTGATCCACGCCACGAGCGCGGGGTTCGAGATCCCGGCCCCGAGCGCCGCAAGCAGCGTGCTCAGCACGAACGGCAGGAGGCTCTGGCTTGCCGCCGCGCCCGCGAACCCCAGCCCCGCGACCACCATTCCCCAGCCCAGCGCCCTCCGCTCACCCCACCGGCGCACCACAGGGCCCACAAGACCCAGCTGAACCACCACGCCCAGCACCCCCCACAGGCTCAACAGGTAGCCCGTGTGAGAGGCGTCCAGACCAAAACGCCGGCTCACGAACAGCGCGAAGGTGGTCTGGAAGACCGCGGCCGTGGCCCAGTACGCGAAGTCCACCCCCAGCAGGCCGCGCAGCTCAGCCCGTCGCAGTACTCGCGGCAGGTCGCGCCAGACGGACGAGCCGGCTCGGGTCCGGCGGCAGGGTTCGGGCAGGTACCGCCAAGCCACGGCCATGGCCACGCAGGTCAGCGCCACGGCCGCCCACGCGGGAGCCGCGTAGCCGAAGTGGGAGAGCAGCCCGCCCAGAGCTGGCCCCATCACGAACCCGGCCCCGAAGGCGGCGCCCACAAGCCCGAAGGCGCGGGCTCGGTCGGCTTCTTCGGTGACGTCCGCGATGTACGCGCGGGCGGTGGAGATGTTGCCCCCGGAAAGTCCGTCCACCACCCGCGCCGCGAACAGGGTCCCAAGGTCGCGCGCCAGCGCCAGCATGGCGAAGCTCACCGCCGTCCCGAGCAGGCTGAGCAAAAGCACCGGCCGCCTGCCCCAGCGGTCGGACCATCCCCCCAGCAGGGGAGCAGCCACCATCTGGCAGCCGGAGTACGCGGCAAACAGCAGCCCCACCTCCAGGGGCGAGGCACCCATCCCCTGCGCGTAAAAGGGCAGCAGGGGGATCACGATCCCGAAGCCGACCAAGCTGGCGAGCACCGTGAGGAAGATGGCGATGAGGGGGCGACCCACTCCACCATTATGCCACCCTCCCCGCTACAATCCCGCGTGGAAGCATGACACCCCTGCCCAGGCTGCGCGCGTTGGAATTCGTCCCCGTTCAGGTCGCGGGGCGCCCTGCGATCGCGGTCCGCGACCCCGAGGGCATCGTGGAGGACACGGTGCTGCTGCCACCTGATGTGGCGGAGGTGGCGTTGCTCCTCGACGGCCGGCGCGACACGGTGGACGTACAGGTGGAGTACGCGCGCCGCCACCGGGGGCAGCTCCTTCTCAGCTCGGACGTCCACCGGATCGTGGACGAGCTGGACCGGTGGGGTCTACTGGAGACCGAACGGGCCAAAGCCCGCCGTAGGGCCTTGGAAGAAGCGTTTCGCCACTGCCCGGAGCGGCCGGCGTACTTCGCGGGCCGCTCCTATCCGGCCGAGGCGGATGCGCTGCGCGCGCAGCTCCGTGCGTACCTGCGCGCCGCCGACGCCGGGAAGCTCCCGCCGGGCGCCCCGCGCGGAGTGGTCGCACCGCACGTGGACTTCGACCGGGGCGGGCCGTGCTACGGGTGGGCGTACGCGGCCCTCGCCCGCTCCCCGGCTACCACGTTCCTCCTCCTGGGGGTCGCACACGCGGGCGCGGCGCAGCCCTTCGCCCTCTGCACCAAGCCCTACCGCACGCCGCTTGGGACGCTACCGGTGGACCGAGAGTGGGTGGAGGAGCTTTTGGCGCAGGCACCTGAGCTCGTAGAGGCGGAGTCAGCGCACCGCGCGGAGCACTCCCTGGAGTTCCAGGTGGCGTTCCTCCAGGTGGCTCTGGAGGGTCGGGCGGTGGCCATTGTTCCCGTGCTGTGCTCGGCCTTTGACCCCTGGGTGCGGGGGAGCTCCCCGCGTCAGGCGGAGGCGGTGGAGCGGGGGGTGCAGCTATTGCGCAACTCGTTCCGCCGGCGCGCCCAGCGGGCCGCGGTGGTGGTGGGTGTGGACTTCAGCCACGTAGGACCGCGGTTCGGGGACCTCGAGCCGCCCGATTCCACCCTTGCCCTGCGCACCTCCCTGGGCGACCACCGAGCCCTGGAGCACGCACTGCGCGGGGACGCGGAGGGCTTCTGGGCCGAGGTGGCGGCGGGCGGCAACCCGCAGCGGATCGACGCGCACAGCGCGCTGTATACCGCGCTGCGCATCCTGGAACCCGTCTACGGGCACCTGCTCCACTACATGCAGGCTCCTGATCCCGCGGGTGGCATCGTGAGCTTCGCCAGCCTGGCCTTCTACGATGGGGCGTGACCGCAAGCCCTCGCCGTCCCCGTCCCGCGCCGGGCTGCGGCGATGAGGAGCAACCCCAGGATCACCTTGAGGGCCCCCTGCGGTGCAGCGCGGACCAGAAGACCTCCGGCGAACGCCCCCAACACCGCCCCCGCACCCATGGGGGCCACCGTCCTCCGCAGGATCCCGGGGCGGGTAAAGCCGCCTAGCCGCGCCCACCGCCACACCCCGAGAGCCACGGCAGGCAGGCTCACGAGGATGCTGGCCGTACCGGCCGCCTTCACGTCCACGCCATATCCGAGGACGAGCGTCGGGATGATCAGCTCTCCGCCCGCCACGCCCAGCAGGCTGCTCACCAACCCGATGCTGACACCCGCAACCACGGCGGCAACGCTCCACACCAGGGGCTCGAGGGGGAGCAGGCCAGATGCCTCGCCGGGCAGGAACGCTTCTGCCACCAAGACGACACCGAGACCCGCGAGAAGTGCTCGCACGAGGCCCAGCAGACGCTCCTCCGAAAGCCTCCTGGCGATGTCCGGGCCGGCAAGCGCCCCTCCCAGGAGGCCCGCTGCCAGGAAGGAGAGGGGCACTAGGAACGGGCGGACCGGCTCCAGGGAAAGGCTGTACATCCGCACCACGAGAGAGGCGAGCAGCGTAACCAGGCTGACCGCCAGGTTCGCGGGCACCGCCTCGCGCACGCGGCCCTGGAGGAGCACCATGAGGATCGGAAGCCGGAATTCGGAGCCGCCCAACCCGATGAGCCCACCTAGCACACCCACGGCGAGTCCCGCACCGAAGGCGAACCCGTACGGGGTGGACCCGACGTCGGACGCTGCGCGCTTTGCGGGAGGAGTCACCGCGCAAAGACACCTCGCGACGCCGAGAGGAGCCGCACCCCACCCGGCACGCCCAGGGAGGGGAGGAGAAGCAGCGCGCTGAGGGCCA
>JBEQAH010000155.1:0-4887 GCA_041640435.1 bacterium
CCGCAGATGTAGGGCGTGCTCCAGCTCCCACGGTCCCTCGAAGCCCTGGGTGCGGGCATCCCGCTGCAGCTCCGCTCCCAGGGCGACCACCAGGAAGTCGTACTCCACAGGGCCCGCCTCCGTGTCCACCCTCCGGGCTTCCGGGTCGATGCGGGTCACCGCCCCCTGCACCACCCGGGTGCCGTACCGCGTCTCCAGGAGCTTGAGGGGTCGACGAACCTCCTCGGGTTCGCGCCGGCCCGTCATCACCCAGAGGTAGCTGGGCCGATACTCATGCCAGGGACTGCGGTCCACCAGGACCACCTCCACCTCTCCCGGCCGCGACCACTCCGCGAGCCGCTTGGCCGCGATGGCCCCGCCGCTTCCGCCGCCCAAGATCACCACCCGGTGCATGACGCCTCCCCTCCTTTCACGGACAGGATAAGTGCGCCCGGGGGCGCTGGGACATCGGGTGACCGATGGAGACCGCCGTCGGGCCTTTACCCTACAGGGTAGGCTATCGAGGGCCGCAGCCCGGCTGGCGCTCCGCGGCCCGCGGATGTTCGCGTTTCTCGATCCCCTGGGGCTCTGGCTAGGGACCGGGCCGGACCTCTTCGTCGCCGAAGGGGCGGCTGAGCCAGACTTCCACGGGCCACGGCGGCGGCGCGGTGCCCCGTCCGTGCGGATGGTAGATCGCCCGCAGGCCCCAGAGAAAGAACCGCACGAGCCGCCACCAAGGAGTACGCGGAAGCGGCCGGACCTCGAGGCCGAGTCGGCGAGCTCCCGCGGCGTACACGGTGACGCCGTGTGCGGCCGCGAGAGCGTCGCGGACCAGGAGCGCCCGCAGGGCCACCAGGTCCTCCCGGAGGACGTGCAGGTACGGCCACGGAGCATCGATGCCCCGCCGCGCGAATCCCGTGTTGTCCAGATGGAGTTCCAGCACCGGGTCACCCGGGCGCACCACGGTGCCGTCCGCCAGCGGGACGGAAGGACCCCTCCAGCGCCGCACCGAGTACAGAAGCAAGCCCCCGGGCCGCACGGGCCGCAACCGCCACCACCCGGTGGTGAGCCACTCCCACCACAGCCACACCCTCAGAGGACCGGCGGCCCGGCCCCGGCCGCTACGGGGGAATCCCAATAAGCGCTGCCAGAAGCGCACGCCTTCCTCAGTAGGGCCACCGGCGGCCCACTCCTACGTGGGCCAGTGCCCAGCGGACGAAGGTCGAAAGCATTCCCAGGCGGAACGGCAGCGCCCGCAGCCGCCGGGGCGAGGTGGCGATGTACGCTTCCGTGAGGTGACACACACAGACCCCCCTCCGCCGCAGTCGGCGCAGGAATTCCAGGTCTTCGGCGATCTCCAGCCCTTCATCGAACCCGCCCAGCTGATGAAACAGATCTGCGTTGCAGTAGAACATCTGGGCACGGATGCCGAAGAGCCGCTTGCCGACCTCCATGAGGGCGAAGAAGCCGCGGTCCAACAAGTCGTCGGAGTCCGCGACGAGTCGAACGCTCCCCGCGGGGCAGCCGGACTCAACTCGGGTGACCACGGCCCGGGCCAGGTTGGGGCTCGCCACGGAGTCTGCATCCAGGAAGATCAGCCAGCGGCCGCGGGCCGCGCGGGCGCCTGCGTTCTTCGCGCGGCCCCGGCCGCGGACGGGTTCGACCACGAGGCGCAGCGCCAGTTCGGGGTGGTGTGCCGCGAACTCGGAGACGGCCCGAGGGGTGCCATCATGGGAGCCGTTGTCCACCACCACCGCCTCCAGGTCGTCGTGGGGCCAGGCTTGGCGCGCCACCGAAGCCAACGCCCGCCCCACGAGAGGGGCTTCGTTGCGGGCCGGGATCACAAAGGAGAGGGAGGGCTCAGGCATCCAGGAGCGCCCTGTACGTGGTGGGCTGCCGCGTACTCAGGGCCCGCCGCAACCGGTCCAGCTGCGGCCGCCAGGTGTGCGGCCGCTGGGGGTGGAAGAAGGCCTTCACAACCGGCGTGGGGAACCTGGCGAGCAGGCTCCCGGCGGCGCCGCCTGCGTGCACCAGCAGCTCGTGCAGACCTCCAACCCCCACCGCACCGAACCACGGGGTCAGCCGTCGGCGCCCGGTGGCCACGTCGTGCACGCAGCCCAGCGTCACCTGGTAGCGAAATCCGAGCTCAACCAGCACGTCCTCTAGCCAGGGTGGGGCGAGCCAGCCGGGTGCGCAGAACCCCACCACCCGCAGCCCTGCCGCGGTCAGGGCTTCCCGGCCTGCCCGCAGGCGCCAGTGCGCCTCCGTGCGGTCCACGCTCAGGAACTCCGCGTCATGGGGTGCGAAATAACGGGCCCTCAGGGCAACAGGCCAGGGAGCCCGCAGGGGCCCGGCGGTGCGGTGAGTGTAGCCGTGCAGGACCACCTCCGAGCCTGACCGCGCCTCGGCTTGCAGGAGGGCCACCAGCTCAGGGCTCTCCGCAAGCAGCCAGCGCCCCGCCCAGTTGGGCACCACTTTGAGCACGCGGGGCCGGGCGTCCAGCCGGTCCAGAAGAACCAACAGGGTGCGCACCGCGGCCAGGTGGGGAGGAGTCACGTCGTGCACCGACACCACGATGCGAGCCACAGGGAGGAGTTCGGCGGCGGTCGCCCCTTCCCTACGACGTATGCTAGACTCCTCCCTGTTGGGAGCCTCCCGGACGGACCTGTCGCGGACTGTGCGCCGGCACATGCGCCTGCTCGCAGCGGCGCAGGCCATGTCCACCGCGACCTTCCAGTTGGTCCCCGCCCTCGGCGGCGTGATGTTCCTGCACCTCACCGGCGACGTGGCGCTGACCGGGCTGGCCTTGAGCCTGAGCGGGCTGGGCCAGATCCTCACCGCCTATCCCGGGGGACGCCTGATGGACCGCGTGGGGCGCGGGCCGGTGTTCGCGGCCAGCGGCGGTGCGGGTGCGGTGGCCGCAGCCCTGGTGGCGTGGGCGTTCCACGCACACAGCACGTGGGCGGTGGCGGCGGCCATTCTGCTGCTGGGCGCGCTCACCGCGCCCATGCGGCAGCTGTCGGTGGCCGCCGCGGACATGCACCCGCCGGAGCTGCGCGGCCGGGCGGTGGGCTTCCTGTTCTTCGGGAGCGCCGTGGGTGCTCTGGTGGCGCCCCTGGTCTCCTCGGTGGGCACGCGGGTGGCGGGCGACGACATTGCTTCCATCCCGTGGACGTGGCTCGTTGCAGGCCTGCTGCAACTCGGGATCGTGCCGCTCATGCGCCGGCTCCGGCCGGATCCCATGGAGCTGGGGCGGCATCTGCCCCGGGGTGATCCCGCGGGCGCGCTCGGAGGGCTGGAGCCGCGGGGGGCTGCGCTCATCCCCGCGGCGGTGGCCACCTACGCGGCGCAATGGGGTGTGATGACGTTGTCCATGGCGATTGCGCCCGTGGTCATGCGCACCCACGGGCATGCGGTGTCGGACGTCGTGTGGGCCATCGCCATCCACAGCGTCGGGATGTTCGCGTTCTCGATCCCCCTAGGGGTCCTCGCGGACCGCGTCGGTCGCTTGCCCGTGATGGTGGGGTCGCTTCTCCTATCCGGCGTGTCCACCTACGGGTCGGTGGCCTTTCCGGGGTTCTGGAGCGCGACCGTGTTCTTGTTCTTCGTGGGAGTCGGCTGGTCCGCGGGCGTTGTGGCGTCTGCGGCGCTCCTGTCGGATCTCACCGCGGTGGTCGACCGAGGACGGCGGTTCGGGCTGGCGGAGCTGGCGGGTCGAGGTGCGGTCCTCGCCTACCCGGCCGTGGGCAGCCTGCTGGTGGGCCGAGCAGGGCTCGTAGGGGTTGCGGCGGCGCTTGCGGTGAGCGTGGCGCTCCCGGTCTGGCTCGTGCTGCGGGGCGCCGTGCGCCGCCATGACGTCTTGAGTTCGGTCCCCGCGGAACGCGGTTCCTAGCGCGAGGGCAAGGCGGGTCCGTGCTAGAATCGTGGCGGACGCGCCCGTAGCTCAGTGGACAGAGCAGGGGACTCCTAAGCCTCTGGTCGGGGGTTCGATTCCCTCCGGGCGCGCCACTTTAGTTTCGGCGGAGCTCTGGGGACCCCGACGAGCCGTGAGTTAGCCTACGCCTGGCGGACGGCTCCTGCGGAGCCCGCTGTAGCCGCCCTCGAAAGAGAGCAGCACCCCCGAGCTCTTCCGCGAGCGGGATGGTTTGCACCTCCGCCACGCGACCGACCTCTCCCGCTCCTCTGGCCCACGGCCGGAGGAGGATGGGGGTCCCCGGCGGAGGAAGGGACGGGGCCCATATGTTCCACTCCCCGTCGCGCTGCCATGCCACCGCGCAGACTTGCTGGGTGTCCCACGCGATGGTGGAGGCGAAGGGTTGACCGGCCCGGGGATCGCGCAGGGCTCTCCACTCGGGACGTTCTCCCTGAGCCGCAGGTCCGGCGTGGGCGGCGAGGAAGGCGCGGTGGGTCACCAGGAGGATTGCGGAAAGCAACATTTCGAAGTCCGCCTTCTCCGTCTGTTCTTCAAACCGGATGCCTAGAAGGGTTCCCTTGCGGGTACGGCGGACCCACACAGGCCTGCCAACGAATTCGGCCCGAGAAGCCGGCCACCCGTCTGCCATGCGGATCCGCACTCGCTCCTCGGGCAAGGGGGTGGGCACGGGCTCAGGGACCAGAACCGACGCTCCCGCCTCGTGGCAATCCACAAGTACACCGACCAGTTCTCTACCTCCGCAGGCGCAGCGTACCGGCACGTGGGCGGTGAGCCGGTAATGGGTGCGCCGGTCCCGGTGGATCCAGAGGTGGCCGATGGCCCAGGCGGCGAGGAGTGTTTGCGCGGTCGCCCACACCGCGTTCACCGCATAGGCCATGAAAAGGCCGCCCCGGTTCCACACCCCGGCCCCGCCGAGGACGAGCCCTGTGGCGTTCACCGCCAGCACCGCGAGCTGGGGGCCCACGAGGCGGACG
>JBEQAH010000156.1:0-4848 GCA_041640435.1 bacterium
TGACCGCCGGGGAGGCCGCGCGGCAGGGCCTGCGGGTGGTGGCCGTGGCCGACACGTACACGCAGGACGGGCTTGTGCGCGCGGTCGTCCGCGCGCTCCGGCCCGACCGGGAGGGAGGAAGGTGAGGTTTCCCGCGGTGCGGAGCCGTCGGTGGCGGCGCACCGAGGCGTTGCGCCGGCTCGCCGCTGAGGTGGACCTTTTGCCCCGTCACCTCATCGCCCCGCTGTTCGTCAAGGAAGGGATCTCGGAGCCCTTGTCCATCCCGTCCCTACCCGGCCAGCGGCAGCACACCGTCGAGAGCTTGGTGGCCGAGGTGGGTGAGCTGGTGGAGCTCGGCGTGGGCGGGGTGATCCTGTTCGGGATCCCCGCTCACAAGGACGCACAAGGCAGTGGCGCGTGGGACGACCACGGCGTCGTCCAGCGGGCGCTGCGCGCCCTGCGGGCGGAGTTCGACGACCGCTTGGTGCTGATCGCGGACCTCTGCCTCTGCGAGTACACCGACCACGGGCACTGTGGCCTGCTCGCGGACGGCCCCGAGATCGTGGACAACGACCGGACCCTCGAGGTGTACGGCCGGATCGCCACGAGCCAGGCCCGCGCGGGCGCGGACGTCATCGCGCCCAGCGGAATGATGGATGGGCAGGTGGCGGCCATCCGACAGGCCCTGGACGCCGCGGGGTTCCCGCACGTGGCCATCTTGAGCTACGCAGCCAAGTTCGCGTCGGCCTTCTACGGCCCGTTCCGGGAGGCGGCGGAGTCCAGCCCGCGCTTCGGGGATCGCCGTGGTTACCAGCTTCCGCCCCCCGGCCTGCGCGCAGCGCTGCGCAGGGTGGAGCAGGACGTGGCGGAGGGCGCGGACGCGGTGATGGTGAAGCCTGCCCTGCCGTACCTGGACGTGCTGCGGGCGGTGCGGGAGCGGTTCGACCTCCCCACGGCGGCGTACTGCGTGAGTGGGGAGTACGCCATGGTGCACGCGGCCGCCGAGCGCGGGTGGCTGGACCTCGCCAGCGCCATGCGGGAGGTCCTGGTGGCCATCCGCCGGGCCGGCGCGGACTGGATCCTCACCTATTTCGCCAAGGACGCCGCGAAGACGCTGCGCTGATGCTCCGCTCCCAGTCCCTGTTCGAGCGCGCGAAGCGCGTGATGCCCGGGGGCGTCAACAGCCCCGTGCGGGCCTTCCGGGCCGTAGGCGGCACACCGCCCTTCTTGGTGCGGGGTGCGGGCGCCTACGTGGAAGACGCGGACGGAAGGCGCTACGTGGACTTCGTGAACTCCTGGGGTGCGCTGATCCTGGGACACGCCTGCCCGGAAGTGGTGCGCGCCGCGCAGGAGGCGGTGGCGGAGGGCAGTAGCTTCGGTGCGCCCACCCCCTTTGAGGTGGAGTTCTGCGAGCGGCTGTGCGCAGCCGTGGGCTCCGTGGACCGGGTGCGCCTGGTGAGCTCCGGCACGGAGGCGGTGATGAGCGCCCTGCGCCTGGCCCGGGCCGCTACGGGGCGTGCGGGGGTGGTGAAGTTCGATGGCGGCTACCACGGCCACGTGGACGCGCTGCTGGTGCGGGCGGGTTCAGGCGTGGCCACCTTCGACTTGCCGGATAGCCCGGGGGTCCCCACGGCCGCGGTGGCGGCCACCTTCTCGCTCCCCTACAACGACCTGGAGGCCGCCCGACGGCTGTTCGAGCGGAGGGGGGAGGAGGTGGCCGCGGTGGTGGTGGAGCCCGTGGCGGGGAACATGGGCACCGTTCCGCCCCGGCCCGGGTTCCTGGAAGGGCTTCGGGAGCTCACGAAGCGTTACGGCGCGCTGTTGATCTTCGACGAGGTGATCACCGGGTTTCGGTTCTGCTACGGGGGTGCCCAGGACCTGTTCGGCGTGCGGCCGGACCTCACGTGCCTCGGCAAGATCATCGGCGGCGGCTTCCCGCTCGCGGCGTACGGCGGCCGCGAGGACCTGATGTGCCAGGTGGCTCCGGAGGGACCCGTCTACCAGGCGGGGACGCTGTCCGGCAACCCCGTGGCCGTGCGGGCGGGGCTTGCGACCCTCCGGCGGTTGGAAGACCCGGAGGTGTACGGTTGGTTAGAACGGGGTGGGAGCGAGCTGGAACGGGCGGTGCGGGAAGCGGCCCACGAGGCGGGGATCCCGGTGTGGGTGAACCGCGTGGGCTCCATGCTGACCGTGTTCTTCTGCGAGGGACCCGTGGTGGACTACCAGACCGCGCGTAGGTCCAACGGCGCGCAGTTCGCGCGGTTCTTTCACGCCATGCTGACCCGGGGCGTGTACCTGCCGCCCTCTCCCTTCGAGGCGTGGTTTTTGTCCGCAGCGCATCAACGGGCGGAGCTGGACCGCGTCGCCGCCGCGGCCCGAGAGGCGTTCCGGGAGGCCGCATGACCCAAGCCCGACGGGTGCTGGTGGTGATGCCCCTCTATAACGAGGAGGCCACACTTCGGGAAGTGCTGGAGGCGGTCCTCCGGTACCTGCCCCCGGGTGCGGACGTGCTCGTGGTGGACGACGGCTCCACGGACCGTTCTCCGGAGATCCTCCGGGAGTTCCCCGCGGTCCGGGTCCTCCGGCACGCGCAGAATCGAGGGTACGGCGCATCCCTGATCGACGGCTTTCGCTACGCCCTCCAGCAGGGCTACGACGTGGTGGTCACCATGGACTGCGACGCGCAACACGAACCGTACCTGATCCCCGACCTGGTGGCAGCCCTGGAGGACTGCGACATCGCCTCGGGGAGCCGCTACCTTCCGGGGTCCTCCCGGGGCCAGGAGCCGCCCCCGGACCGGTTGCGCATCAACCGGGAGATCACCCAGCGCGTGAACGCCCTGACCGGCTACCGGCTGACCGACGCCTTCTGTGGGTTCAAGGCGTATCGGGCGGAGGCACTCCGGCGGCTGCAGCTGGACGAACCTTCATACGGGCTGCCGCTGCAGGTGTGGGTGCAGGCGGCCCGGTGCGGCTTGCGGGTGCGAGAGATCCCCATCGGCCGGATCTACAAGAACCCGAACCGCCGCTTCTGGGGCGGTCTGGACGACCCTGACGTGCGGCGCCGGTACTACTTGAACCTGCTGGAGCGGGAGGCCGCCCGGTGGCTTGGGGCCCGCGAGGTGCAGGAGGGGAAGGTGTGAGGACGGTCCTGGTGCTGGCTCCGCACCCGGATGACGCGGAGATCGCCATGGGCGGGACCGCAGCGGCCCTCGTGCGGGAGGGGTGGCGGGTGGTGGTCTGCGACCTGACGGACGGTGAACCCACGCCCGTGGGCAGCCCTGAGCGGCGCAGGGCGGAAGCGGCCCGCGCCGCAGAGATCCTGGGCATCGAGCGGAGCGTGCTGGACCTCCCCAACCGCTACCTGCTGGATGGCGTGGAGGCGCGCAAGAAGGTGGCGGCGGTGATCCGGTCCGTGCGGCCGGACTGGCTGTTCGTGCCGTACTGGGAGGACGCGCACCCGGACCACGTCCAGGCCGCGGCCCTGTGCGAGGCCGCTCGCTTCTACGCAAAGCTCACCCACACCGACATCCCCGGGGAACCCCACTACCCGCGGAGGGTCGTGCACTTCTTCTCCACCCACTACCGCATGGTGCGCCGCCCGTCCTTTGTGTTCGACGTGAGCGAGACGTTCGAGCAGAAGATGAGGAGTCTGGAGGCCTACCAGAGCCAGTTCGGCCCCGAACGCGGGAACGGGTGGGTGCTGGAGATGGTGCGGGCGGCGGCGGCTTACTACGGCTCCCTGATCGGGGTGGCCTACGGGGAACCCTTCGTGCTGCGGGAGGAGCTCGGGGTCCGGCGCCTGGAGGCCCTGGTGTGAGCGATCGGCTGTTGGTTCCGCAGCGCCACGGCGAAGTCCTTTGCCGGCCGGACCTGGACCGCTGGCCTGGCGTGGCGCGGGAGGGCGCGCGTGCCCTTGCGGACCAGCGGGTCTTCGGAGCCGCGCTGCGGGAGGTGCGGCAGCAGGCGCGGAACGAGGTGGTCGCTCGGGCCCGGGCGCTTCTGGAGCGCTGGGGTTTCCCCGTGCCCCTCGCCTCAGCGGGCCCGTGGGTAGCTACCGGCCACCAGCCCACGCCCTTCCACTCCGGGATCTGGCTCAAGACCCTGGCCCTTGACCGGTGTTTGGAGGCGGGTGCGGTGGGGCTCAACGTGGTGGTGGATTCGGATGAGTGTGGCGCGTGGAGCGCCCTCGTCCCGCGGCGGAACGGCAGGCTCCTGTCCGTGCAGCGAGATCTGGTCCGGGGAGGGCCGGAGGTGCCGTACGAGGCGCTCCCGCCGCCGGATGAGCAGACGTGGGAGGACTTCTGTGACCGCCTCAGGCGTGACCTCGCCACGCTGGGACAGCCGCAGCTGGCCGCGCGGGTTGAGCGGCTGCGGCAGCACGGTGGGACGGCCCGGGCACGCACCCGTCACCTGGGTGAATTCGGCGCCTGGCTGCGGCGGGCTGAGGAAGGCTCGCCGCAGTACCTGGAGGTGCTGGTGTCGGAGCTGTCACAGACCGCGGCGTTTGCGCAGTTCGTCCGCTGGCTCGTTGAAGACGCGCGGCGGTTTTTGGAAGTACACAACCGGGCTCTGGCGCAGCATCGGGAGGAGCACGGGCTACGGTCTTCCGCCCAGCCGTTCCCAGACCTTCGAGAGGACCAGGGGCTCGTGGAGCTGCCGCTGTGGCTGGTGCGGGGCGGAGCGCGCCGGCCGCTGTTCGTCCGCCCCGGCCGGCCGCCCGTGCTCTACCTGGAGGGGCAGGCCCTGGGCCCGGCCTCGGAGACGGGCGTGGTGCTGGCGGGCGTGCGGCCGCGAGCACTCGCCCTCACACTCTTCGTCCGCCTGTGCGTGTGCGATCTTTTCGTGCACGGCCTCGGGGGTGCGCAC
>JBEQAH010000157.1:0-4847 GCA_041640435.1 bacterium
GTCCGTAGGCAATCAGACCCATCTCGAACTGACGCCAGACGGTGAAGTACGCCAGGCCCAGCCGGTAGCGGGCGTCCGGGTCGCGAGGGTTCTCTTGGGCCTGCCGGCGCAGCCCGGCGGTGGCTGATGCAAACGCATGTTCGGAAAAGTACACTGCGGACAGATCCTGGGCGCTGACAGCGGAGACCGCGCCGAAGACCAGCAACACGGCCGTGATCAGTGCGCCGAGACTGCGCATAGAGCATCCTCCCATCGGCGGCATGACCAACGGGGATTCTTTCGCCTTCCCGCCCATTCCTTCCTTGGGCCGATCGGGGTGTTGGCGGGCACGGCTGCGCCCAGGCCCGGTTTAGTTGCCCGGGTCAGGTAGATCCGGAAGAGGGAGGTCGACCCGTGCCCTCGCGCTGCGCCTCGCCCGCGCCAGTTGCGCTGGGTCCCTCGGCCCCTCCTGGATCTTTGGATCTCCCCCGCGGTGCACGTCGACCCGGCTCAGCGGAGCCTCACTCGACCTCCGTCCCCTTCAGGCCAAAAAGAACCCGGGGGGTGCCGCCAGCTTACTCACCGAATCCCCGCCTCCTCACTTCAGCAACGCCACACCCCTGCGCGGGGGCAACACGAACCTGCTTACGGGCTCCACGGCTCCCGGATTCTTGAAATTGCTGTGGTCCAGCACCCGCGCCTGCCCGGAGGGCACCTGCACCTCGACGCTCACGTCTCCCGGATTCACTACCACCCACCCTCGCTCGAAGGCGCGCAGCCACACTCCGGAGGCGGCCTGCTGTGCGGGTCCCGCGGGCTTACCGAGGTGCAGCGGCCGCGGGTCGTACTCGTCCACCCACAGCCCCTCGTCATACGTCAGCCGGTCGAAGACCACGAAGTGGAAGTATGCGTTTCGAAGCGTTGGGTCATAACCGAGCAGATAGCTCATCAGGCTGAACCACAGCCACTCCCAGCCAGTGTTGCCCCAGTACACGGCATCCATGCTGCGGCTTGAGTCTCCGTCCACGCCGTTCACGACGATGACTTTGTAGCTCCTGGCGTCTAGGATAGCCTGCAGGGTGCGCTGCCAGTGGACCCTGTCGTATCCGGTGAACCACACAAAGCCGCGCTCCTGCATCACGTACAGGCGACCACCCAGAGCCGCCCCGGCTGCCGCGTACACCCATGAAGCTTCCGGCCGAATGATCCAGGCATTGAGCCCGAAGGCTTTTCCTGCGGTTCTGTAAGCCCCCTGCATCCGCTCCATGAACTCCCGGTAGTGCTGTTGCCAGAGCTGGTTGTTGGGCTGGGTGCTGCCCGCACTGAAATAGGTGGAGTGGTAGTCAATCCCGGCGCAGGACGATCCGTTCCAGCGGCTCTCCGGGCACCAGCTGTTCACTCCGTTGAAGGTGTACGTCATGCCGTCCGCGAAGATCCCGTCCGCTCCCCTGGCCCTCACCCCCGAAGGGCTCGTGGCGTCCAGGTGCTGCAGGGACCAGTTCACCCACGTCTGCTGCCAGTTCGGGTTCCCCAGGATCATCACCCGCTCCACGGGATAGCCGACATGTAGCAGGTAGTCCCCCGTCTGCACGCCCAGGCCTGTCCAGCGGTCCTGGGCGTCCCGGCCGTGGTTGGTCCGTACCCACTCCCAGTCCTCACCCACGAAACCGAAACGGCTGCTGGTCTTGAACGAAGTGGGTCCCATGAGATAGAGCAGAATCGTCGTCTGTGGGTTGAGCTGTTTCAGTGCGAGGAACGGCTCGGAAGGCCTTCCGCACCACCTGTGCGCATTTCCCAAGTCCGTGTCGATCAGGTCGAACTTCGCTCCCTCTTCCAGGGGGAAGCAACGCCCGGGGCGGCTCGAGCCGAATCCGCCGTAGAGGACCGCTGCGGTTTGGACAAAAGGGCCGTCGTTTCCCCCGCCCCCGTCCCGTGGCCGCGACACCAAACCGGATCCCGAGCAGCTGGCGCTGGCGGCCAGTACCAGCAGCATCGCGACAGCCCGCTGCACGTAACGGATCACAGGCTCAGCCCTCACTCTCCGATCCGCCGCGCCATGTCAACGCCCCTCGGAGCAAGCACGGTGCCGTTTCTGGAACGTCCTCAACTGGCCAGGGAGTCCTGGAAGTCCGGTAGCGCCCGCGCCGCTCTCCCGGCCGGCCAGCAACCGCCGGCCTTGCGCCCTGAGTCCTGGCCCCCGGGGGTTCGCTCGACTCGGTCTTATGCCTACCGCGACTCCTCCGTGAAGAAGTTCTGAACCAGGAACAGGAACCTGGGCGACAGCGGAGGCAGGTTCCGCGCGTCGTTGAAACTCACATCGTAGAACCAGCGCCGCTGAGGCGGAGCATACCGCTGCGCCCTCCAGAAACCCGGATATGGCTCGGTATCTCTGGAACACGGGAAAAGCGGGTCGTTCTCCCTGCCGTTCACGATGTGGCTGAAGCACGTGTGCTCCGGAGCCGCAAGAGCGACCAACGATCCTTCGTACCAGAACCTTCCGTTGAACTCCGCATCCGTCATGTTCCGGTTGCACGCATCCCAACACTCATGGAACCTCGGGTAGTTCTCCAAACCTCCTCCGTACCAGTTCCCCGCAGGCCCCTGGTTCCGGTTACAGTCTAGTCCCGATGGCGTGTCCGGGCACCACGTGGGGTCACTCCCCGCCAGGAACGCAGCGTTCACCACCGTGCGCTTGGACGGATGACCGCTATCATCTACTCGCCGATCACTGCGCCCATCCCTTCGCGTCGTGCTCCGCTCGTCCCGCGGTCGATACGGGCAGTTGAATGGATTCTCAGTAACGTTTGCGCCGCCGCACTCTTTGTTCCCCCAGTTCGTTATGCGCTCCGCCCGGCCGTACTGGAACCGGTCCCGGCACGGCCCCGTGCGGTTCCACGGGTCGTCAGCCGTCCCGTTGCCTCCCGGCTCAGGGTTTTCTCCCTCCCACGCCTGGCTGACCCAAGCGCAGGACAGGACGTTGATGGTATCGCCCACCACCGAAGAAGGTCGTTTGCCGATCGTGCGGTCGCGCCGATCCCCACTCCCGCACGGCATGGGCGCTGCGTCGTCCCGAATTCTTTCGTCCGGGTCTGCGCAATTGAAGTTCCCCGCGATGTAGAACGCCACGTCGCTCGCAAACGTGACGCCGGAGTCCCTCTCGGAGGTGGTAAGACGCTGTGCGTCGTAGATCCGCACCGCGTAGTTGTTCGCACCCCGCGAGTTCGGCCCTCGCACCGAGAGAAACACCACAACCCCGCCATGTGTCGTGTCCCTGGGGTTCCACAGCGGCGCCCCGTTCTGCTGGTTCCACTCCTCCAGGGCCATCCAGTCGATGTTCAGCATCAAGAGCGGCTTCCGCTCCCGGTGGTTAAAAAACCCACCGTATCGGTAGTCGTAACAGTAGTTGCTGCCCTCCGCGCCCACGGGCAGGCCGTTGATGGGATCCCGGGGCCCGCGAAGTCGAAAGCTTTCCCCGCACTCATATTCCTGCGCAGCCTGTTCGGTTCCGGGGAACTTCGGCGTGTAGTTCTCTGGATCCCTGTAACGCGCCTCACACCCGGGCCCATCCGTACTCCCCCGGCAATCCCAGCGGCTGCGCGGTACGTCTGTGTAAGTAATCACTCCTGGCTTCTCCCGCATCAGGCGCCGCAGCGCTTCGGTCTTCGCGGAGTCTAGGTTGCCGTTGCGGTCCATCACCACCACGGGGTAGAGGGCCGGCCCTACCTTTCCGTCCGGGTCCAGCTTCGCAGTGCGCGTCGCATCGAGCACGATCCGGATGTCGGCGTTGTTC
The DNA here is from genome assembly GCA_041640435.1 of bacterium. Taxonomy (GTDB): domain Bacteria; phylum Sysuimicrobiota; class Sysuimicrobiia; order Sysuimicrobiales; family Sysuimicrobiaceae; genus Tepidifontimicrobium. The sequence goes on from JBEQAH010000157.1 coordinate 3,770, forward strand.
CAGTACACCCTATCTTCCGCCCGCGTATCCCTGGGGCAACTCCAGGGAGCGCAGTTCAGGCCCGGGTCGGGCAGACGGATCGCCTCTGCCTCATCGTTGATTCTTCCGCCGAACAACACAATCTCCTCCCGTGGGATTGGCCCTCGCCTGTCGGCCGGACTGTCACTGGTAGTACACGAAGTATCCCCCGGCCCAGTGATCCCCAGATGCAACAGGTTGCTGTCCGATCCGTCCAGGGAGATCCGCACCCGTCCGAAGTTGGAGTTGTGGTCCTTTCGCCCCCGGTAGAGGTCTCCGCGGATCGTGAGGTGTCCCAGGATCCGAAGGCCAGGGGAGCAGTTGTTTGTGTTCAGATACATGTCCCCGTTGCTGTGCATGCGCCCGTTGACCACCATGGGCGGGCCCACGGTGAGTTCCAGATCGCCTCCGTAAAAAGAGGCAAACTGGAACATGGGGATCAGGTAGGCGTCAAACTGCATGTTCACGATGGCCTCCGTCTGGCCCCGGTACGTCGCCTCTGCCCTCAGGTTGTACGTGTACGTGAGAGCATTCAGTCCTTCGAAGGGGTTGCCCGCCGGGAGCGTGACCTGCCGGATCCGCTCCGGCGGGTAGGAGCAGTCGCCGGGCGGATTCTCAGGCACGCTCAGGCGGTAGCGGACGATCCGGTCGTTGATCTCCAGAGTCTTTTCGGTGCAGTCCTCGTTGCCGGGCGTGTTGAAGCTCAGGAAGATGTTTCGGATCCGCGCCGCTTCTCGGTTCACCGCGGCCTCTGCGGCGTGAAACCCCGCGACGCTGCGCTGGTAGGCGACTCGCATCTCGGTGTTCCGGTCCACCGCAAGCATCACGAAGGCACCGACGGCGAGGAAGATCAACAGCATGAGCAGCACCATCACGAGCGCTGCTCCGTCCTCCCGAAAACGTATCTTCCCCATTTCCTCTCCTCCTCAGTCCCCGTGGTGCAGAACGTTCCGAGGCCTCACCAGCAAGGGGGCGAGATCGAAATCCCCCTGGCGGATCCGGTAGAAGCCGTCTCCGCCCACCCCGGCGACCGGCCGCAGCGACCGGGCTCCCACTTCCA
>JBEQAH010000158.1:0-3134 GCA_041640435.1 bacterium
TCCAGCAGACGACGGGGTACTGCCCGCTGGCCGGAGAGCAACACCTCCTCGGCCATCTCCCGCCCGAATACCAGCCGCACCGCAAACGCGGGTACCCGCAGGAAGCTCGGCCGACGCAGCACCCGGCCGAGCGCCCTCGCCAATTCGTCGAAGGTCACCGGAGCCGGCGCCGTCAGGTTGACGGGCCCCTGTAGCGACGGGTTGTGCAGCAGGAACTCCGCCGCCCGCAGCCAGTCTTCCAGCCCGATCCAGCTCACGCCCTGGCGCCCATCTCCCACCGGGCCGCCCAGGCCCAGCCGAAACAGGGGCAGAAGAGGCCCAAGAAAGCCCCCCCTCGGACTCAGAACCGGACCGGTCCGCAGCAGGACGGTGCGAACGCCCGCCTCCCGGGCCGCGGCTGTGGCCGCCTCCCACTCCACACACAAAGAAGCCAGAAACCCACGCCCCGGCGCGCTCCCTTCGTCCAGCACCTCGCTCCACGGGCGCGCCCCGTAGTACCCGGTGGCGGACGCTGAGAGGAACACCCGGGGAAGGGGATCCAGCCGGGTCATGGCCGCGCTCAACAGCTCTGTGGCCCGCACCCGGCTCTCCCGAATCTCCCGCTTGTACCACTCCGTCCACCGGGCCGGCGCAATGCGCGCCCCGGCCAGGTTCACCACCACGTCGCACCCTTGAAGCAATTCCGTGTCCAGCTGCCCGGACGCAGGGTCCCAAACCACCCCGCCCGGCAGCGGGCGGCGACTGATGGGCACTACGGTCTGGCCCGCTTCCTCCAGCCGTGCACGCAGCGACCGGCCCAATAACCCCGTGGCCCCTGCGATGGCGACCCGCACATCCTCGACCCTAAACGGCCCCCCGCCGGCCTCGCAATCCCTTGTCCAACCTAGATGCGCAGCCGCCCCACCAGGACCGGCTGGTTCTGGGAACGCGCAACCCCGTGCGGACCTCGCTCCACCGTGACCGCCACCACCTCGTAGCGTCCGATGTCCGCGCGCACCGGCAGAACCACCGTTCGACCTGGCTGGGGCCGGAACACGCCGCCGCTGTCCGCCTGCCCGCCTCGGATCAACCAGAGCTGGTACACGAAGCCCGCCCCGGGATCCTGCAGGTCATGCACCACCAGCGCACCTATCCCGCGCGCCGGGTCGTACACAAACCGGACCTGGCCCCGCACCCGGCCCTCCAGGTCTGTGACCCGTGCCCCGGGGCTCGCCAGCAGCGCCAGGAGCTCCTCCTGCTGGTCCAGCCGTGCCCGCAGGGCCTGCAGCTCTCGCCGGGCCTGGAGGAGCAGTCCCCCCAGCACCAACACGAGGGCAGCCGCCAGGGCCAGCGCGGACTTACCCCACGGGCGCGCCTTCCGCTCGGGTTGCCGTGCCACTTCCAAGATTCGCTCCCGGAGGTCCGGAGGCGGCTCCGCACGGCGCACCGCCTCCCCGAGTGCCGCTGCGGCCTCCACGAACTCCGCCAGCTCTCGGCGCAACTCCACGGAAGCCTGCAGGTGAGCCTCCACGGCCTCGCGCTCCTCCTTGCTCAGCGCTCCGAGCGCGTAGGCCGCCAGCAGCTCCCGCGCCTCCTCACGTGTCACGCCCGCCTCCCAGCAGACTCCTCAACTTGAGCAGGCCGTCCCGCATCCTCGTCTTCACCGTGCCGAGCGGAATCCCCAGTCGCTCCGCGACCTCCCGCTGGGTCAGGCCGCCGTAGTACGCGAGCACGAGGACCTCCCGGTAAGAAGGAGGGAGTGCCTCCAGCGCCTCCCGCACGCGCGCGCTCTCGAGAGCGGTCACCACTTCCTCCGTCCAGTCCTCCGAGGAGCCTGCGGTCTCCTCGCTGAGCGAGGCCGCCTGGCGCACCCGGGTCCTTCTCAGGACATCCACCGCCCGGTGGTGCGCCAGAGACAGCAGCCAGGCCCGTCCGCTGCCACGGCTGCGGTCGAACCGTCCCGGGCGCCTCCAGAAGCTCAAGAAGACCTCCTGGGTCACCTCCTTCGCAGCCTCAGGGTTGCGGACGATCCTCAGCGCCAGCGAGTACACCGCCGCCGCGTACCGGTCGTACAGCGCTGAGAGGGCCTGGCCGTCTCCGGCCGCCGCAGCCTCGATCAGCTCCTCGTCCGAACGCGCGCTCGGTACCCGGATGCGAAGCATCGGTCGGCTGGTCAGTTGGACGTCCGCAGCCCGAATCCCTGGTCCTGTTCACCATCCCTCCCACCTGCTTGTTCGCACCGGTCCGCGGCGTTGGATCCCAATCCACCGGTCCCCCTCCTGCGAAGGGAGTAGGTGGAGGGGACACCAGATGACGAGAAAGGTGCTAGCTCTTGCGGTTCTCGTGCTGATCGTGGGAAGCTGCACGCCCCGGATGGGACGCGCCCAGAGTCCCGAGCCGGCGAAGACCGTCACCGTGGAACTGTTCCAGTTCCGTCCCGCACGGGTCGAGGTCATTGGGGGGCAGGCCGTGCGCTGGACGAACCAGGACGAGGTCCTGCACACGGTGACCGCCGGTGACCCCGAGCGGCCCACGGGCGACTTTGACGCCAGGCTGCAGGGTCGGGGGGCGACCTTCGCCCACACCTTCACCCGCCGCGGCACCCACCGCTACTTCTGCGCCCGGCATACCCACATGCGAGGAGAGGTCGTGGTGCGGTAGGGCCCTGTGGCCAAGCCTTCGCGGAAAGGGGGGATGTGCACCGAGACCTGGTCGCTGGAAGAAGGCTTCAACATGCCTCAAGGGAGGTGACCCAGACATGATGCGATCGAGGTTCCTGGTGGCAGCCGGGCTCGCGCTCCTGGTCGCGGCCCTGATCCTGCCCAGCATGAGTGCTCCCGCGGCCCCCACCTCCATGACCAAGGCCGCGGATCTCCGCATCGCCCTCAACAACCTGCTCACCGAGCACACGGCGCTCGCCGCGAGCGCGACTCTGGGAGCCCTCCGGGGCGACACCGCTCAGTTCCGCGCCGCCGCCACCGCCCTGGACGCGAACTCCAACGACATCATCGCGGCCATCGGCTCCGTGTACGGACCGGACGCCCAGCGCGCCTTCGACCCCCTCTGGAAGAAGCACATCGCCTTCGTGGTGGACTACACCACCGGCCTCGCCACCAACAACAAGGCCAAACAGGATCGCGCCGTCCAGGACCTCC
>JBEQAH010000158.1:3234-4837 GCA_041640435.1 bacterium
TCGCCTACACCCAGGAGTTCGGTGCCTTCCTGAACTCCGCCACGAAGACCCTCCCCACCGACGCCGTGGCTAACCTGGTCCGCGACCACATCCTCACCCTCAAGGCCGTCATCGACGCCCAAAAGGCGGGGGTGCCCGGCCGGGAGTTCGCGGCGCTGCGGCGTGCGTACGGCCACATGCCCATGATCGCAGAGCCCCTGGCGGACGCCATCGCCAGACAGTTCCCCAACAAGTTCCCGGGCAGCGCCACCGGGCCGGCCGTGGAGTTGAGGGCGTCGCTGAACACGCTCCTCAGCGAGCACGTGTACCTGGCCGCACGGGCCACCGGTGCAGCCCTACGGGGGAACATGACCGCGTTCCGCGCCGCCGCCACCGCCCTGGACGCGAACTCCAACGACATCATCGCGGCCATCGGCTCCGTGTACGGACCGGACGCCCAGCGTGCCTTCGACCCCCTCTGGAAGAAGCACATCGCCTTCGTGGTGGACTACACCACCGGCCTCGCCACCAACAACAAGGCCAAACAGGATCGCGCCGTCCAGGACCTCCTCGCCTACACCCAGGAGTTCGGTGCCTTCCTGAACTCCGCCACGAAGACCCTCCCCACCGACGCCGTGGCTAACCTGGTCCGCGACCACATCCTCACCCTCAAGGCCGTCATCGACGCCCAAAAGGCCGGCAACCAGCCTGCCGTCTACGGCAACCTCCGCAAGGCGCTAGGACACATGCAGATGGTCGCCGACCCTCTGGCGGAAGCCATCGTCAAGCAATTCCCCGACCGTTTCCGGTAGGGGGCACGGGCCGGGCGGGGCTCCAAGCAGGTTCCGCCCGGCCTCCTCACCCCAGGGTTTCGGGGCCACTCAGACCCGCCCGTGAACTCCGGCCGGGGCACCCCGTGCGCGCGCCCACCCCTTTCGGTACACTGTGTCCTGCAGAACCGGAGGGGTGCGGGAGTCCGGCTGATCCGGCGCGCCTGGAGAGCGCGTAGGCGGGCTAAAACCCGCCTCGTGGGTTCAAATCCCACCCCCTCCGCCAGCTCCCGTGAGGGACCGGTGAGACCGCAGGCGGTCTTCTTCGATCTGGACGACACCCTCGTAGACGAGACCGGCCTCATGTCCGACTGCGTGCGGCAGGTGGCGGAGGCGATGCAGGAGGTCTACCCGGCCCTGCCGGCCGACTCCGTGGTCCGCGCCTACCTCGAGGCTTCCCTGGAACTCTGGAAGCGCGTGACACCCGCCCAACCCGGGGTCACCATCCCCCTGATGCGGCGCTGGACGTGGGAGGAAGCGCTCCGCACGCTGGGTGTGGCAGGCCCTGTGGAGCCTTTCCTGGAGCGCTACACGGCCCTCCGAGACGGCCGGGTACGGCCCTTCCCGGACGCCCGCCCGGTCCTGGAGGAGCTCCGCCGCAGAGGCTACCGCGCGGGGCTCATCACCAACGGCGAGACCGCCCTGCAGCGATGGAAGCTGGAGCACACCGGCCTCGCCCACCTCCTCGACCCCGTGGTCACGAGCCAGGAGCTCGGGCGGAGCAAGCCTGACCCGGAGGTCTTCCGTGAAGCGGCACGGCGGGCTGGGGTTCCACCCCATCGGTGCTGGATGGT
>JBEQAH010000159.1:0-4832 GCA_041640435.1 bacterium
GTCCAGGACATCTCGCTGATGGGCAACAGCGCATCTACGCCGCCCAGATCGATGAAGGCCCCGAAGTCTGTAATCCGCCGGACCACACCCTCGACCTCGTCGCCCTCCCGAAGGGTCCGGAACAGCTCCTCCTTCCGCCGCGCCCGCTCCTCCTCCACCGCCTGCTTGTGGGAGAGGATCACGCGGTTGCGCTCCCGGTCGATCTCGATCACCTTCAGGGGCACGCTCTCGCCCACCAGGTTCTCGAACCGGCGCCCCCGCACGCGGGTCAGGTCGATGTGCGAGCCGGGCACAAACCCCCTCAGGCCCACATCCACCACCACGCCGCCCTTCACCCGGTCCACCACCATGGCGTGCAGGATGTGCCCCTCCCGCAGGGCCGCTTCCAGCCGCTCCCAGGCGCGCTGCACGTCCGCGCGCCGCTTGCTGAGCAGGATGCTCCCCTCTTCTTGCTCCACCCGCATGACGTACACGTCGATCTGCTCACCCACCCGCAGGTCAGCGGGCGACTCCCCGGGTCGGAACTCACGGACGGGGATGAGCCCTTCGGACTTGGCGCCCACGTCCACGAGCACGCCCTCGCTGTCCACGCGCACCACCGTCCCGCGGACGATCTGGCGCTCGTGGAGCTCCGGAACGGCGCTCTCCATGGTGACTTCGTCGCCTGGTGTCCGCCCTTCCTCGGACATGGCTCCTCCCCGACTCGAGCTCGCTAAAGCGAGAAAAAAGGGCGTTTCCGCCCGGGTGCTCCGTCATTATAACGGCGCGGTGCACGGCGGGGCAAGGCGGAGGTCAGGCTCACACCGCCCAGTACGGAACCAGGGCGCGCCGCACCAGGCGCACTCGCTCGCGCACCGCCGCGTAGGGAAGCTCGCCGGGCCGCCCCTCCGGCGGCGGCCCGGGTTCCTCGCCGCACAGGACCCGGATCACCGACACCACGGACGCGCGGAGGGCTGCGAGGTCGTAGCCGCCCTCCAGCACGAGGGCCAGACGCCCGGCACACCAGCGCGCCGCAGCCTCCCGCAATAGCGCCGCAAGCCGCGCGAAGCCCCACTCGGTCAACTGCATGCGCCCCAGGGGGTCCAGGTGGTGCGCGTCGAACCCCGCGCTCACCAAGACGAACTCCGGCGTCCACGCGTCTCCCAAGGGGAGCACCACTTCCTCAAACACGGTGCGGTAGCCCTCGTCGCCCGCGCCCGCGGGCAGGGGCACGTTCACCACGAGCCCTTCCCCGTCCCCCTCCCCCCTTTCGTCCAAAGAGCCGGTCCCCGGGTACCAGCCCTCCTGGTGCACGGACACGAACAGCACGCGGCCGTCCCGATAGAACACCTCTTGAGTTCCGTTTCCGTGGTGCACGTCCCAATCCAGGACCAGGACGCGCCTCAGCCCCCAGCGCTCGATTGCCCAGCGGGCGCCGAGCGCCACGTGGTTCACCAGGCAAAACCCCATGGCGCGCTCTGGACCCGCGTGGTGGCCCGGCGGCCGCACCAGCGCGAACGCCGCCGCGCTCCGGCCTGCGGCCACCGCGTCCACCGCGGCCAGACACGATCCCGCAGCCGCAAGCGCTGCGGGCCAGGAGCCCTCCACCACGTACGTGTCCGGGTCCAACCAAGTGCCGGGTCCCCTCGCGGATCGCCGCACCCGGTCCAGGTGAGCGCGGGTGTGCACCAGCTCGAGGACTTCCGGCTCGGCCGGCGGGGGTTCTGCACGGTCCAGGCCTTGCAGCTCCGCACGGCGCAGCGCCTCTTCCACCGCGCGCAGCCGTTCGGGACGCTCCGGGTGCGGGCGCGGGGGGACGTGTCGCAAGCAGTCCGGATGGCTGAGGAGGAGAACGCTCACGTCCGCGCTGGCCGCGCTGCGGAGATCGCGTCCCGCAGGGCTGCTATCCCGGCTGCAATCCCCTCGGGGTGGCGGTACACCCAGTGACCGGCCACGAGCACGGTGGCGCCGGCTTCCACCGCGAGCGGTGCGGTGCGGGCGTCCACGCCGCCATCCACCTCGATCTCGAAGCCCAACCCGCGCGCGCCGCGCAAGGCCCGCACCCGCCGGACCTTGTCCAGCATCGTCCCGAGGAATGCCTGCCCTCCGAACCCCGGGTCCACGGTCATGACCAGCACCGTGGCCACATCCGCCAGGACCCACTCCACCGCTTCGGGCGGGGTATGGGGGTTGAGGGCCACGCCGGGCAAAGCCCCCAGGTCCCGGATTCGGGTCAGGGTGCGGTGCAGGTGCGGGCAGGCCTCTACGTGGACGGAGATGCGGTCAGCACCCGCCTCCCGGAACGGCCGCAGCAGCGGCTCCGGGTCCAGGACCATCAGGTGCACGTCCAGGGGTAAGCGGGTGCACCGGCGGATGGCCTCCACCACAGGCGGGCCGATGGTGAGGTTCGGGACGAAACGTCCGTCCATCACGTCCACGTGGATCCAGTCGGCGCCCGCTACCTCGGCCTGCGCCACCTCCTCACCCAGACGGGCGAAATCCGCAGAAAGCAACGACGGTGCGATTCGGATCACGGCCGCACCTCCTGGAGGAACCGGCCGTCCAGGTATACCTGGACGATGGCGTACCCTTCCACCTCCACCACCTGCACCACTTGCTCACCCGGGGCGTGGACGCGGCGGTACACGTTGCGGACCCCGCGGGCATCGATCACCACGATGCGCACCTCCCCCGCTGCATCTGCGGGCACCGTGACCTCCACCCGCACCCGGCGCGCGCGCTCGCCCGATTCTTCCACCGTGGCCCGCACCGCGGGTGGCGGGGCTAGCTCCGGTGTGGGTTGCGGCGCGGCCTGCGCGGGCGACGGAGGAGCCGGTCCCGGCTGCGTGGGTGCCGGCGCCGGCCGCACCGCGATGCGCACCGCCATCCGCTGGGTACGCCGAACCCGCTCACCCGGGGCCGGCTGCTGCTCGGCGACCCGTCCTGGCTCCATGTCCGGCCTCGGGACGTAACCCACCCGGTCCAGGGCAAGCCCCACCCGGTGGAGCACCGCCCGCGCCTCCTCCAACGTCAGCCCCACCAACTCCGGCACCGTCACCAGCTCCGGCCCGCGGCTCACCACCAACTGGACTTCCGCACCCCTTTGGGCCGACGTGCCGGGTGCCGGCTCCTGCGACACCACGGTCCCCCGCGGCGCCTGGTCGTCGAAGTCCTCCTGCACCCTTCCCACGCGCAAACGGGCCTGCTCGAGAATCAACGTGGCCTCGGTCAAGGTGCGCCGCGTCACGTCCGGAACCACCACCACCTCCGCACCCTGGCTGGTGATGACCGTGATCCATCGGCCCTCGCGCACCCGTTGACCCGGTGGAGGGTCCTGGTCGGCCACGGTGTTCGGCGGGTAGCGGTCGCTGTACTGCTGGCCGCCCACCACGATCTGCAGGCGCAGCTGGCTCGCCAGGGCTTGCGCCTCCGGCAAGGCACGGCCCCGGAAGTCGGGCACCACCACCTCACCCACGTTCACGTAGTCCTGAAATGCCCGCCAGCCCGCGGCCATGGCCGCCGCCAGAGCACCCAGCGCCACCGAGGCCAGGACCACGGGCGAGGGCCGGACCCACCGCGGTGCGGCCCGGCGGGCTGCGCGCGGTGGCGCGAGCAGGACTGTGGGCCCCTCGCGCCAGTGCTCTGCACGGCGCTCGAGGTCCTCGCGCATCTCAGCCGCGGAGCCGTACCGGTCTTCGGGGCGCTTGGCCATGGCCCGCCGGATGACGCCCTCGAGCCAGCTGGGCACCTGCGGGTTCAGCTGCCGAGGGGCCGGGGGCTCCTCGTACAGGTGCTTGAGGGCCACCGCGATGGGCGAGTCGCCGTCGAAGGGCAACCGGCCGGTGACCATTTCGTACAGCACGCAGCCAAGTGCGTAAAGGTCGGAGGCGGTGGTCACGGGCTCGCCGCGCGCCTGCTCGGGAGAGAGGTAGTGCACCGAGCCCAGCACCGTGCCGGTCTCCGTGATGGTGGCGGAGCTCAACGCGCGGGCGATCCCGAAGTCGGTGACCCGCACCTGCCCGTCCTCCCCGAGGAGGATGTTCTGGGGCTTGATGTCCCGGTGCACGATCCCCTGACCGTGCGCGTACTCCAGAGCGGCACAGACCTCTGAGGCCACCTGCGCCGCCCGCTCCGGCGATAGGGGTCCGTTCCTGCGGAGGTGTGTTTTGAGGTCCTCCCCGCACACGTACTCCATGACGATGAAATGCACGTCCCCATCCTGCCCGCTGTCCAGAACCCGGACCACGTTGGGGTGCACGAGGGAGCTGGCGGCGTGCGCCTCCCGCTGGAACCGCTCCACCAACTCGCGGTCGTCCGCGTAGGGTTCGCGCAGCACCTTCACCGCCACCACCGCACCGTCCCGCAGCCTACGGGCGCGGAACACGGTGGCCATCCCTCCCTGACCCACGCTGGCTTCCAGCGCGTACTGGCCCGCGAGGATCGCTCCCGTCATCACCGCCACCGCGGGGCCTCCTCCACCGCTGCGCCTACCGTACCACGTGGAGGGCTTGCGGGAAGAGCTGCCGGCCCACCTCCGCGGCCGCCTGCGCGTCCCCGTGCTCGATGACCACGGCGCCCGCAAGCCGGGGGAAACGGCCCGGCGCGTAGCCCACGAACCACCCGGGGCGCCCGGGCCCGCCGTCCGAGAGCCCGACGACCCCCGGCCCGCCCCCGTGGCGATCGGCCGGTAGCCCGCGCGTGGCCTCCTCCAGGGCCTCCCGAAGACTTCGGGCGACCTCTGCCGCCAGGATCCGGGTGGCTGCAGGAGCTTGCCGCCGGTCCACTGCGCGTCCGTCCGCGGCACGCACCGCCAGGACGAAGTGCGGGTGCGGCCTCTCGCCGTCCCGGGCCAG
>JBEQAH010000160.1:0-4832 GCA_041640435.1 bacterium
GACTGACACCTATAATGGGAGCGGCCCGCGGTGCGGGCCGGAGGGTCGGGTGTGCGGCTTTCAGAGCTCGTGGCGGGGCTACCGACGTTCGAGCAGGTTGGCGGGGATGCGGAGGTGACCGGGATCGCCTACGACTCCCGGCGCGTGCGGCCCGGAGACCTGTTTTGCGCCGTGCGGGGGAGCCACTACGACGGCCACGCCTTCTGCGTGGAGGCGTGCGAGCGCGGTGCGGCGGCCCTGCTGGTGGAACAGCCTGTGCCGGGGCCGGTCCCGCAGGTGGTCGTTCCGTCCGTGCGCGAGGCCATGGGCCCGGTGGCGTCCAGGTTTTGGGGCCACCCATCTCGGAGCCTGGAGGTGGCCGGTGTGACCGGCACCAACGGGAAGGGGACGGTGACCTTTCTGGTGCGCGCGGTGTTGGACGCTGGCGGCATCCCCTGCGGCGTGGTGGGGACGTTGGGAGCGTGGTACGGAGGCCACCGGGAAGTCCTGGAGCGGACCACTCCCGAGGCCCCTGACCTCCACGCCCTGCTCGCCCGCATGGTGGGAGCCGGGCTGCGCGCGGCCGCCGTCGAGGTGGCTTCCCACGCCCTTGCCATGGGCCGCGTGGGTGGGGTCCGCTTCCGCGTCGCGGCGTTTACGAACCTGACCCAGGACCACCTGGACTTCCACGGCACCTTCGAGGCGTACCGCAACACCAAGGCGCAGCTGTTCGAGAGGGTCGACCCGGACGGTCTGGCGGTGGTGAACGCCGACGATCCCCACGGCGCGTACATGGCCGCGCGGAGCCGCGCCCTGGTGCTCACCTACGGGCTCAGGGAGGGTGCGGTTCGGGCCGAGGAAGTACGGGTCGGCGCGGGAGGTTGTACCTTCACGCTCGTCACACCTGCCGGGCGCCACCCGATACGGCTGCGCCTGGTGGGCCGGTTCAACGTGTTGAACGCCCTGTGCGCCGCCGCGGTGGGTCTATACTACGGAGTCCCGCTCCACCGGATCGCACAGGGCCTGGAGTCGGTGGACACCATCCCCGGCCGGCTCGAGCGGATTGAGGCCGGCCAGCCGTTTTCGGTGATCGTGGACTACGCCCACACCCCCGACGGCCTCGCCCACGTGCTGCAGACCGCCCGGGAGATAGCGCGGGGCCGGGTCATCGTGGCCTTTGGCTGCGGAGGGGACCGCGATCGGTCCAAGCGGCCGCGCATGGGACAGGTGGCCGCTTCACTGGCCGACCGGGTGGTCGTTACCTCCGACAACCCGCGGAGCGAGGACCCGGTGGCGATCGTGAACGAGATCGTCGCGGGGATCCAGCACGCACGGCGCGAGGGTCGGGCGCGGGCGACCTGGGAAGTGGAACCGGACCGCAGGAAAGCCATCCGCAGGGCCGTGCAGCTGGCCGGTCCGGGCGACGTGGTGTTGCTGTGCGGGAAGGGACACGAGACCGTGCAGATCTTCCGGGACCGGACCGTGCCCTTCGACGACCGGGAGGAGGCGCGGGAGGCTCTCCGGGAGCTCGGCTGGCGCTCCGAACCGTGGGCGACCCCCACCCTGTCCTGACCCTTGCAGAGGTCGCGGACGCCGTGGCCGGCCGCGTGCTGCGGGGCGACCCGCAGACCTCCGTGCACCGCATCGTCACCGATAGCCGCGCCTGCGGGCCCGGTGCGTTGTTCGTCGCCTTGCGGGGCAGGGCGCAGGACGGCCACGCCTTCGTCGGGGACGCGCTGCGGCGTGGAGCCCACGCTGCGCTCGTCTGCGAGCCCGTGGCCGTGGAGATCCCGCAGGTGTGGGTGCGGGACACCCGCGCGAGCCTGCTCCCGCTTGCCGCCCGGTGGCGAGCACAGCTCCCGCTCCGGGCGGTGGGCGTCACAGGCAGCGTGGGCAAGACCACCACCGTGGCCATGACCGCCGCGGTGCTGCAGCGCCGCCACCCCACCTGGGCTTCCGAGCCCGACTGGAACGCCGAACTGGGTGTCCCCCTGACCCTGTTCGGCGCCACCGCCGCGCACCGCTACGTGGTGGTGGAGATGGCCATGCGCGGGCCGGGCCAGATCGCGCAGCTCACAGCCGCGGTGCGCCCGCAGATCGGTGTGGTGACCTGCGTGGGCCCTTCGCACCTGGAGCTGTTGGGCTCGCTGGATGCGGTGGCGTCTGCAAAGGCCGAGCTGGTGAGGGCGCTCCCGGCCGAGGGCGTGGCGGTGTTGAACGCGGACGACCCCCGTGTGGCAAGGATGGCAAGCCTCACGCGGGCCGGGGTGATCCGGTTCGGCCTTGCCGGGGATGCCGACGTGCGTGCCGAAGACGTACGCCCCGAGGGGTTCGGTGTACACTTCCGTGTCCGGACCCACGGAGGCTCTGCGCCGGTCTTCCTCCCCGTGCCGGCGCCGCAGCTCGTGCCCAACGCGCTCGCGGCGCTTGCGGTGGGCCTGCTGTGCGGGGTCCCGCTGGAGGACGGTGTCCGGGCCCTCGGGGCCTTCCGCACGCCGCCCCTGCGGCTCAACGTGGTCGAGCTCGCCGGGAACGTACTGGTGGTGAACGACGCGTACAACGCGAGCCCGCAGTCCCTGGAGGCCGCGTTCGCCGCGGTGCGGGCGTTGCGGGGTGAGCGCCGGGTGGTGGCGGTGCTGGGCGAGATGCGGGAGCTGGGGCCGCTGGACCGGCACGCGCACGAACAGGCCGGCGCGCGGTGCGCGCAGGAGGGGTTCGCGGTGGTGATCGCAGTGGGCGAGGGAGCCCGGGCTCTGGCGCGGGCTGCCCGCGAGGCGGGGCTGCCGCCGCAGGCCGTGGCGTGGGCGCGCGACGCGGCCGAGGCGGGAGCGCTACTCAAGGAACACCTGAAGCCCGGCGACCTGGTGTTGGTGAAGGGCTCCCGGGCGGTAGGCCTCGAGCGGGTGGTGGAAGGGTTGCGCTGGCGGTGACGGATCGGCTGCTGCTGGTCGCGCTCCTCTCAGCGGCGCTCGTGGTGGCCGCGGTTCCCCTGCTGTTGCCCACCCTGCGGCGGGTGGCCGGACAACCGATCCGGGAGGACGCGCCGCCGCGGCACCGGGAGAAGGCCGGAACCCCCACCCTGGGCGGCGTGGTGGTGCTCTGCGCGGCGGCGGCGAGCCTCCTGGCCCTGGGAACGTCGGGCCCTGCGCTGCCGGTCGCGGCGGCCGCGGTGGTGGCGTACGGCGCCGTGGGGCTGGTGGACGACTGGTTGAGCCTGCGCAGGGGCCGCAACCTCGGGCTTCGGGCGCGGGAGAAGCTGGCGTTGCAGGTGCCCGTGGCCCTGGGCGTGGGATGGTACGCGGCGTCGAGCGCCGCGGGCGGCACCGCCATCGCGCTGCCGTGGGGCGGGTCGTGGGAGCTGGGGTGGGCCTACGTCCCCTTTGCCGCGGTGTTCGTGGTGGGGTTTGCAAACGGCGTGAACCTGACCGATGGTCTCGACGGGCTCGCCGCGGGGACTGCGGCCCTCTCCCTGGGGGTGTACACGCTGGTGGCTTTGCGCACCGGCCACCCCGACCTAGCTGTGCTGGCCGCATCTTTACTGGGAGGGTGCCTGGGCTTCCTTTGGTACAACGCCTACCCCGCGCAGCTGATCCTGGGCGACGTGGGCTCCCAGTCCCTGGGGGCGGCGCTCGCAGCCCTGGCGGTGCTTACCAAAACCGAGGCGCTGCTGGTGGTGGTGGGAGCCGTGTTCGTGCTGGAGGCGCTCTCGGTGATGGTGCAGGTGGCGTACTTCAAGCTGACCGGAGGCCGGCGGGTGCTGCGCAGCTCTCCCCTCCACCACCACTTCGAGCTGGTGGGCTGGCAGGAAAGCAAGATCGTCACCAGGCTGTGGCTGGTGGCCGCGCTGGCGGCGGCAGCCGGCTGGGCGTGGTTCGGCTAGAGGTGTTCAGACAGGTGCCTGCGCGGGCTGTGGAGGGGGCGCCGGAGCTACCCCGGCTGGACCACCCGGTGCTGTCGGCCCTGCGCACCCGACGGGTTCACGTGCTGGGGATCAGCGGCACCGAAGGGTCTGCGGTGGCGGAGTTCCTGTGGACGCAGGGGGTTGTGGCCACGTGTCACGACCTGCAGACCCCGCAGACATTCCCCGAGGTCTTCGAGCGCACGCACGCGTGGATGGACCCGCAGACGCGGGCGGCGCGGATCCGGTGGTGGCTGTCGCAGCCCGTGCGGTGGCGGGACCGCTACCTGGAGGGGATCGAGTCCGCGGACGTGGTCTTCCTGCCCCAGGCCTGGTTCCGCAGGCCTGAGAATGAACCCCTGCGGGCTCTGGCGCAGCAGGGCCCAGTGACCTCGAGCCTGACCGAGCTCGTCCTGCGCCTGTGCCCGAGCCCCGTGGTGGGGGTCACGGGCACCAACGGCAAGTTCACCGTGGCGACGCTGGTGCACCGCATGCTGCAGGCGTCCGGTCTGGGGGCGTACGCGAGCGGGAACGACCGCAGCCACACCCCCGCGGTGTACTTCCTGCACCTGCTCCGGCCCGAAGACCGGCTCGTGCTGGAGATCAGCAACCGCCAGCTCCTCGGGCTTGAAGTCAGCCCTCAGGTGGCGGTCCTGACCAACGTGCAGCCCCACCACCTGGACGACCACGGCAGCTTCGAGGCGTACGTGGAGTGCAAAGCTCGGATCTTCCTGCACCAGGGCCCCAGGGATGTGGCCGTGGGCAACGTGGACGATCCTGTGGTGGAAGCCCTGCTGCGCCGCGTGCGCTCCCGTGTCGTCCCCTTCGGCCGTCGCGCCCGCGAGGGCGCCTGGGTGGAGGGCGGGTGGATCCGGATGTTGGACGAGCGGGTGCTGCCCCTCTCCAGCTTGAAGGTGCCCGGGGAGCATGCGGTGTACCACGCCCTGGCCGCGTG
>JBEQAH010000161.1:0-4809 GCA_041640435.1 bacterium
CATGAATACACCACGCGGACGCGGCACGGCCCGCTGGGTCACCCTGGCGCTCCTGATGGTTGCCTCGCTCATCGCTCCCGCGCAGCCCGCGCGGGCGGCGTTGGCCACCGTCACCGATGTGACCGTGAAGGAGTTCGGCGAAAAGGTGCACGTGGCGGTAGTGGCCACGCGCGCCGTCCGTTACCGGGTGGCGGACTGGTCCGGCAAGCCGAACACGTGGGTTGTGCTGGACATCCTGGGCGCGGAGCTCGGATTTCAGGCCGGTGAACTGCCCTACCGCGGCCGCGACATCGCCCGGGTGCGGGTCGGGCAATTTAACCCCACCACCGTGCGGGTTGTGGTGGAGCTTGCGGGCGAGCGATCCTACACGGTGCAGCCGGTGACGGGAGCGTACGCGGTGGCCATCGTGATCGCGGGTAGGCCGACCAGCCGACCCGCCGCCTCCGCGCAGCCTGTTCCACCGAGTGCTGTGGCGCAGGCGCAACCGCGGCCAGCCCGGTTCACCCTGGAGTTCCGGGACGCGCGGCTATCGGACGTCATGGCAGCACTGGCGCGGCTGGCAAACCTGAACGTGGTGGTATCTCCGGAGGCCGCCGAGCGGCGCGTGACCATCCGGCTGGTGAACGTGTCCCTGGAGGAAGCGTTGAACCTCCTGACCCAGCCGCTAGGTTTGGGATGGACCCGAATCGGGGCCAACATCGTTGTCCTGCCCTCGGACCGCATCCCCGGGGAGCCTCTGGAGATCCGCTACTACCGCCTGCAGCACGCTAGCGCGGAGGACGTGGCGCGGCAGATCGAACCCTTGCTGTTCGGGCGGCGCCTGGTCGCTCCCCAGCCCGCGGCGACCCCCTCCCCTGGCCAGCCCCCTCAAGCTCAACCCGCCGCGGCGCCCGTGGTGATCGAGCGCTCCCAGGTGGCGGTGGACAAGCGTACGAACACCTTGATCGTGGTGGCCTCCGCCTCCGACCAGCAGCGGGTGGCGCAGATCGTGCAGCAGCTGGACGTACCCGTACCCGTGACCCCTGTCGCCACCCGGATCTACCCGCTGCGCTGGCTGAACGCGGACTTAAAGGCGCCGGAAGGCGGCCCGGCCCGCGAGATCGGCGCGGAGATCGTCGCGCTACTCAAGGCCCACCTGAGCCCCGGGGCCATCGTGACCTTTGACTACCAGAACAACGCGGTGGTCGTAACCGCTGTGGAGGGGGATCACCAGCGGGTCCAGGCTCTCCTTGCTCAGGTGGATGTGCCGGCTCAGCAAGTGCTGATCGAGGCCAGCGCTCTGGACTTGAGTGTGGACGTAGCCCGGGACCTCGGGCTTCAGTGGCAGATGAGCGTCCTCAACGTCGCGGGGACACCCTCCCAGGGGCAGGTGTTCTACAACCCCAGCACCGGGGCCGTCGACTTCTTCTTGCAGATCAACGCGCTCATCTCGCAAGGTAAAGGCCGGCTGCTGGCAAACCCGCGGATTGTCACAAAGGACGGGCAGGCCGGCGAAGTCTTCATCGGAGACCAGATTCCGGTGGTCACGGGTGTCACGCCCCAGGGCGTGCCTCAAGTGGTGTTCATCGACGCCGGAGTGAAACTGAACATCACGCCCAAGATCAACCCCGACGGGATGATCACCGTCCGGGTGCTCACGGAGGTGGGTGTGGCCCGGCAGTTCGCCACCGGAGTGGGCAAGTCCACCCGGAAGGCGGTGACCACGTTGACGGTGCGCGACGGGAGTCCCATCGTGATCGGCGGACTGATCCGCACAGAGGAGCGCACCACGACCATCAAGATCCCACTGCTGGGAGACATCCCCATCATCGGCTTCCTGTTCCGTCGGGAGCAGACCACGCAGAGCACCAGCGAGGTGGTGTTCGTGGTGACTCCGCGGAGCCTGCCGCGCTCCGCCGAGCCAAGGGGCTGAACTCGGCTGCATGGAAGGCACAGCCGCACATCCGGCCACCCTGGTCGCCGCCGGGGCGGTCGGCCTCATCCTCGGCTCCTTCAACAACGTCCTGATCCACCGACTCCCGCGGGACCAGTCGGTCGTGTGGCCGGGGTCCCGCTGTCCTGCGTGCGGTCACTTTCTCCGTTGGTGGGAGAACATCCCGCTGGTGAGCTTTGCCCTGCTGCGAGGCCGGTGCTCCTCTTGTCAGGCCCGGATCTCGTGGCGCTATCCCCTCGTCGAAGCCCTCACCGCCGCCTGCGTGGTGTACGCCTACCTACGCCACGGCCTGACCTGGGCAGCAGCTGCCTCCGCGACCCTGTCGGCTCTGCTGGTGCCGGTGGTGTTCATCGACCTCGAGCACCGGATCATCCCGGACCGCATCACCCTGCCCGGCATCGTCCTGGGGCTGGCCCTGTCCTTCGCAAGAAACGGGGTCGTGGGTTTGCAGCAGGCTTTCCTGGCAGGCCTAGGAGCGGGAGCCTTCTTCTGGGCCGTGGCCGTCCTCAGCAAGGGAGGCATGGGGGGAGGGGACGTGAAGCTGGCCGCCATGCTGGGGGCGTTTACCGACCCGGTCCGGGTGCTGGTGGGCATCTTCCTGGCAATCCTCGGGGGTGGGGCCGTCGGGCTTGCCTTCCTTCTGACCGGGCGGAAGGGCCGCAAGGACGCCATCCCCTTCGGGCCCTTCCTCGCTCTGGGGGGTCTTCTCGGCGCTGAATGGGGCCCGGAGCTGCTCCGCTGGTACCTGTCTGTCTGGTAACGTTTAAGGTACCACTGACGAGGGCCTAGAGCCCGTCCAGGCCATCATGCAGCTTCGGGGGAAGCGACCGAATGTACGTCGCAAATCTGCCCATCAGAATGCTTGACAGGCAGCTGAAGCCAGCCTACGTCCAAGCTAAGGGACCTGGCATGTGGATTGCTCCAGGCAACCGTCGGGGGTGACGAGGTTGACTCGGATGTCCCGAGGGGGTGTTGCGGCTCGGCAGGACCGGGGGTTCAGTCTGCTCGAGATGGCCGTAGCCCTGTTTATCCTCGGCGTGCTGCTCGTGGCGGTCTTCCCCTACCTCACCTCCAGGCCTATGAACCTGCGGGCGGATGTCAACGATCTCGTGAGTAACCTCCGGCTGGCCCGGGACCTATCGATCAGCCACACCACCCACTACCGGATCAGGGTTGTCAGCGATTCTTCCTACGCCCTAGAGCGCCTCGACCCCAACACTCGGCAGTGGACGCAGGAACGGGTGGTGGCGCTGCGCGATGGGATCCGGTTTTCGGAAACGCGGCCCAATCACAGCGTGGAGTTTGACAGCCGCGGCCGACTCGCGGGAACGGGCGCGCTGCCCGCCGTGCCGCTACCCCTGACGCTTGAGGACCGGCGAACAGGGCAGCGGCGAAGCGTGTCGGTCAATAGCGTTGGGGGAGTTGTGGAGCAGTGAGGACGATGGAGGGGGCGAGGCCTCCTGAACCTCCCTCCGTGGGCTGGCGCGGAGCGGCTGACGCCCGCGGGTTGTCGCTGTTGGAGGTGGTCCTGGCGTCCCTATTGCTGGTCGTGGTGATCGCTGGCGTGGCGGGAGTCCTGTCCACCGCCGGCACGTACGCCGGGCTGGGCAAGCGGGGATCGGACGCCGC
Source organism: bacterium (assembly GCA_041640435.1). Lineage (GTDB taxonomy): Bacteria > Sysuimicrobiota > Sysuimicrobiia > Sysuimicrobiales > Sysuimicrobiaceae > Tepidifontimicrobium. The sequence continues at coordinate 3,563 of JBEQAH010000161.1, forward strand.
CGCCCTGGCGGCGGCGGAGATCGAGCGGCTCCGTGATCTCCCATACGACCGCATCCCGGTTGGATCGGCGGAGTGGGAGGTTGAGTTCGCCGGCTCCAACTACCACGTACGCCGTACCGTGGAAGCCGACGTGCCGGAGTCGGGGATGAAGCGAATCACCGTGGAAGTGACCTACAACCTGGCTGGTGTTCGGACGTACCGAACACAGGTGATCTTCACCGATCTGATGCGACCGGCTCCGACTCCGACTCCCTAGGAGGGTAGCCCGTGGAGGGGACCTCGAAACCGACGAAGGGTTCGAGAGTGTCAAGTTCCGGGGCGACGCTTTTGGAGATCATCCTCGGCATCGCGTTGGCTTCCTTCGTCGTGCTGATCGCCGGCTCCGGGTTCGTCTTCGTCACCCGGGGGTGGTACGGTCAGCAGGCGCGCCTGGAAACGCAGCAGAACCTGCGGTTTGCGGTCGAACGGCTGGTGCGGGAGCTGCGCCTGGCCGGCGCGTGTCTGCCGCAGGCGGGGGAGATTCCCCAGTTGCTGCCGATCGAAGGGAGCGACACGGGGGAGCGAGACACGTTGATCTTCCGGGCGAACAGAAGCTGTGCGACGAGTTCACTGAGGGCCACGTACAGGGGCGCAGGGCCCATACAGCTCAATACGATCGAGGGGTTCGTCGTCGGGATGCAGGCGTTTATCTGGAATCCCAATACGCGCACGGGAGAGTTCTTCCGGATCGCGGCCGTGAACATCCCGAGCCGGTCCATCACGCCCGCGGCGGGCACGCCGGTCAGAGGTTGCTACTCGGGTCCTGACACGCCTTGCGACCCGAGCCGCGGCCAGCCGGAGATCGGCGCCTCCGTCTTTGGGGTGGAGGTCCAGAGGTACTTCATCGAAGAGATCGGGGGCGTGCCGGAGTTACGGTTACACCTGAACCCGGATCTGGGGGGGGCCGCGGAGGCGCTCGCCCGGGGGATTGAGCGCCTGAACGTGCGCTACGTTCTCCAGCGTGATTTTCGGCCGGAGGATTGTGTGACGGGTTACGATCGGCGAGGGGACTCTACAAGTCTACTCTGTGTGAAGGACGAACCGGCAGAGAACGAGTGGGCTCTAGTCAGGGCGGTCCAGCTGGAAGTGGGAGCCCGGTCGCTGCGGCCGGTCGCCGGGGTGGGCGGAGACGGCTTCTACCGGATCCGCCAGGGGGATTTCGATCTCGCCCCCTTGCTGGTGAGGCCTCGGAACGTTCTGCACCACGG
>JBEQAH010000162.1:0-4765 GCA_041640435.1 bacterium
GATCCGGGCGCGCGCCGGAGGCCGCCAGTCGAACACGCTGCCCAGCACCCGCACCTGCGCTCCCTGGTCTGCGAGCACGCCTCTTACGAGCCATTCGTACTCGCCGTCCGGCAGGTACACACCGGAGGTGATGATCCGCTCGGGCAGGCTGCCCGCAGGCTCCCGTGCGAGTCGGGCGATGGGGACATACGTATAGCCCTCTCCTCCGGACAGGAGGCAGGCAAAAGCCGCCATGACGAGGAAGCTCCTCAACGGATCACCACTCCAGCGTACGGTTTGGATCTCCCGGCCGTGATTACCGACGTGTAGCGGAACCGGGGGTCCTGCAAGCCGAGGACCTGGTGGGAGTTGACGATGGCCAGGGCCGTACTGGCAAAGGTCGTGCCGTAGGCCTCGCGGGAGATTGCCTCGACGGCTGCCGGGGCTACCGGCATGCAGCAGAGACCGGCCGTGCCCGCTGCGCTGCTTTACCTCCACGGGCTCCAGGCAATCCCGGCGGGGGGCGTGCCCCCGCCGGGATCAGCGAAGCTCCTATGGTGAGGTAACAATGAGTGTCGTGCCCGTATACCGTCGTACTATCACCACGCCCGCAGACACGGTGCCGCCTGGGGGCACGTTTACTCCATCCACCTTACCGTAGTAGTCGTTCAGGTCAACGCGGCCGTTGTCGTTGTGGTCCTGCCAGACGAACACCGACCTTGTCCCGCTCTGCGCGTCGGGAACGCTAAAGGTGCCCACGCCGGACACCGGCGCGAAGCTGCTCTGCCTCACAATCCGGCTGCCGCTCACAAGCCCCACGAAGGCCCGAAGGCTCGTGGCGGGCACGCTGGCCCCGAGGGCTCGCGCCGCGTTCACCAGCCCGTACCCGTAGATCGGGTCCCGTCCGGGCGATCCCAGGTCCGTCGCAGTCAGCTTCAGTCGCTCCCGAACCGCCGCGGGCCCCGTGATCCCCCGGCCCACCAGCAGCGCCGCGATCCCGCTCACGTGAGGTGCTGCCATGGACGTACCCTGCAGTCCGACGTAGGTGTAATTGCTGGGCTCCGAAGGCCTCCAAGCAGTGCTCAGCACGAGCGCACCACTCCCGCAATCCACAGACACGTCTCCGCCAGGGGCTGCAACAGAAATGTAGGCGCCAAAGTTAGAATACCGTGCCTTGCTGCCGTTGCACGCCAGCGCCGACACAGCGATTACGCTCACATATGCCGCCGGGTAAAACGGGTCACTGGAGTTCGAGTTACCCGCTGCGGCTACGACCACCACGCCCCGGTCCAAAGCGTACTGGACGGCCTCCCGCATGACTTGGCGATTTACCGTCCCTCCCAGGCTCAGGTTGATCACGCGTGCGCCGTTGTCGGTTGCGTAGATGATACCCTTCGCAATGTCGGAGAAAAACCCGACTCCGCATTCGGACCCGAGCTCTCCGAGCACGCGGATCGGCATGATTTTGACTCCGGAGGCTCCACCCCAAGCGACCCCTGCTACGCCTACACCGTTGTTGGTAAGCGCGGCGATGGTGCCGGAGACATGTGTCCCGTGGGAGTAACGGGTGGGATCTACGTTGGGGCAACCTGGATCCGTGGTGTTCAAGTCGTCGGCCCCATTGAAGAAGTTACGCCCCGGCGCCAGCACGCCACCCCCAAATTCAGGGTGATCGGGCCTGATGCCCGTATCCACTACGGCCACGATCACGGGGGACCCCTTCGTCACGTCCCAGGCCGCGGGGAGCTGGATCATCGGATAGTGCCACTGCCTGGGATAGAGGGGATCATTCGGTGTGGCCATCGTGTAGCCATAACTGTCCTGCTCCACACGCTGGACAAGAGGTGACGCGCGTAGGGTTGCGAGAGCAGAAGCGGCGGTTACGGTCGGCGACAACCGCAGAACGATCGTGTTGAGCTGCGGAATCGAACTGACCACCTGGCCGCCCACGTTGCTGGCTAGCTGCTCAGCGGCGCCGAGATCCGCGGGGGAGCGCAGCTTCACCACGATGCGATCCCGTACGAGCGCCGGCAGGCGTCGGATGTCACGGGGCGGCCTGGTGTCGACGGCGACGGGGGGCCTCGCGGTTGAGGTTGTACCGGCGTAAATAACAGCGGTTCCCGTCACCGTCCCAGTGGGAGGTGGCGTTGGGAAAGGCGATGGGCTCGGCAGAACTCCCCCCCCGCCCTCACAAGGAGCCGCCACCAGGGCTGCCACCAGCACGGAACCCAGGATACGAACACACGTGCCGAACACGCGGAATCCCCCCTTTGCGGACATTTCAGGGAGGCAATGGTTCGGCGATCTTTTCTTGGGACCCTTCTGGGATTCCGGCTTCCCCAGCCTCAGATGGCCCGCTCGAAGTACAGGTGGACGCGCTCGGTGGTGAAGCCCAGCCGCCGCGCCAGGGCCCCCGCGGCCACGTCCAGGCCCCAGTGGTTGAAGCGCGCCGGGTGCTCCTTCGTGTGCAGAAACGCCGCTGCGGCCGACGCCAGGGCGCTTCCGACCCCGCGCCGCCGGTGGCTCTCGCGCACCGCCACCCATAGATCCCCGATCCCGGACCGCGAGACCGCGTGCGCGTAGCCTACGGCAACCCCGCCCCGCTCGCACACGAAGGTCCGGGTGTGGGGCTTGCCGATCCTTGCCGCCACGTCCCTTTGGGCGAGGCGCTCCCCGTAGGCCTCCTCGTGGAGCCTCGCGATCTCCGCTGCATCGTGAGCTTCCGCACGCCGCACGGCGTAGCCTTCGGGCGGATCTGCGGGCCGAAGCCGCGTGGCGCGTACCACGGTCCGCAGGGTGTTCACGAGCCCCAGACCCTGCTGGCGCACCAACGCCAGCGCGGCGGGGTTCGCCTCGTGGGTGCGCACGATCACCGATTCCTGGCGGGCCGCCCGGTGCAACTCCACCAGGAACTGCCACAGGCGGCGCACCAGCACTTCATCCGTCGGGTCCGGGGCGCCGGTTGCCACCAGTTCCTCCACCAGCGCGCGCCGTCCCTCCGTCCCCAGCACCACAAACCCACAGACCCGGCGGTTCACCAGGATCAGGTGCACCTCTTTCTCCGACTGTACCCACCAGAAGTCCTGGGGGCCGATGCTGCCGTACTTGTCAAAGCACGCGGAGTAGCCCCCACCGTGCACCGGCTCGTACAGCGCCACCAGGCGGTCGGTGTCCTCTGCGGTCGCCGGACGGAACTCCACCCGCATGGCAACCCGTTCAGGCGCGGCCCCGCAGGCGGCGCGGGACCGCAGGTTGAGCCCGGTCCGGGCCCCACAGCCGCTCCAATCGGTAGTACGCCCTCTCCTCGGGCCCGAGGAGGTGCACCACCACGTCCCCGTAATCCATGAGTACCCACCGGCTCTGAAACGTCCCCTCTCGCCCCAGAAGCCGCGCGCCCGCTGCCTCCATGGCCTCCTCCACCCCCTCGGCGATGGCGCGCAGCTGGACCACGGTCTGGCCGGTGGCGAGCACGAAGAAGTCCGCCACCAGGGTGTGCTCCCGGAGGTCGAGGATGACCACGTCGTCCGCGTGCTTGCGTTCCGCGGCCTGCGCCGCGACCCTGGCCTTCTCGTACGCCTCCATGGGCAGCTAGGCGATCCCCTCCTGCTCCCGGTACAGGGCGTGCTTGGCGATGTACTGCTCCACGGCCTCCGGGACCAGGTACCGGATGGGCTTGCCGTGCCGCACACGCCACCGGATCTCCGTGGACGAGATGGCCAGGGCCGGGATCTCCAAGACGTGGATGCGGTCGCGGTACGCGCGGGCGATGTTGCTGTTCTGCCAGTCCTCGCCCTTCAGGCTGTAGCCGGGCCGGCTTGCGGCGATGAACTCGCACAGCCGCAGCAGCTCCTCCGTTTGATGCCACTCCCCCCGGAGGATCTGGTGGATGGCGTCCGCCCCCGTGATGTAGAACAGCTGCGCTCCCGCGAGCCGAGCGCGGAAAGTTCGCAAGGTGTCCACCGTGTAGCTCGGCCCGGGCCGGTCGATCTCCTCCCGCGACACGTCGAAGTACGGGTTGGGGGCGGTGGCCAGAAATGTCATGCGGAACCGGTGCTCGGGATCGGTCACTTCTGAGGGGTCTTTGTGCGGAGGATGGCGGTTGGGGACGAACATCACCCGGTCCAGACCCAGCTGCCAGCGCGCCTCCTCCGCGGTGACCAGGTGCCCCAGGTGGATGGGATCAAAGGTGCCGCCCATGATGCCGAGGCGCATCGCCGTCACTCCTGGGCCACCGCGGCCGCGGGCACGCCGTGCCGTGACCCCCGGAGGAGTTCCCACAGGCGGTCCACGAGAACGCGGGTCCCCTCTCCCGTGACCGCGGAGATGGGGTACGCCTCGAACCCGCGCACCGCCAGCGCCGGCTTCAACGCCTTCGCCCTCTCCCGCCCCTCGGGCAGGTCGACCTTGTTGAGCGCCACCACGCTGGCCCGCTCCAAAAGTGATGGGTCGAAGGCGCGGAGCTCTTCCCGCAGGGTGTGGAGGTCTGCCAGGGGGTCCGGGGAGGTGGCCGCGTCCAGCACGTACACCAGAACCCGTGTGCGGGAGATGTGGCGCAGGAACCGGTGCCCGAGCCCTGCGCCGCGGTGGGCGCCCTCGATCAGACCCGGCAGGTCGGCAAGGACGAAGGAGCGGCCCTGGCCGGCATCGACCACGCCCAGGTTGGGGTGCAGTGTGGTGAACGGATAGTCGGCGATCTTGGGCCGCGCCGCGGACAGGCGGGCCAGGAGGGTGGACTTGCCCGCGTTGGGCTTACCTACCAGTCCCACGTCCGCCAGCAGCCGCAGCT
>JBEQAH010000163.1:0-4761 GCA_041640435.1 bacterium
AGGCGGCCGCGGCACCGGTGCCCGTCGCCAGGAAGTTGGTCCAGCCGCCTCCCCAGGCCTTCATTCCACGGATCCGCTCAGCCTGACCGCCGCAGGAGCATCGCGGGGTGTCGCCAGGCCGGCCGCAGCGCGGACAGCGGAACTCCGCCTCCAGCGTGGCTCCCATCAGGGAGTCCACCATCATGCCCACCGCTCCCGCCAGAGTGGTCGTACCCGCGGGGGCCACCCCCAGCGCCGCGGCCACGAGGCCGCACAAGCCCGCCGCCACTAGCCCCGCGGCGGTCCCGAGCAGGGTGACTCCCCCGGAAGCTCCCGGTTCCACGGGATCCAGTCCCCACAGCCGCCGGGGCCTGCCGCCGTACCGCACTCCGAACTCCGTGGCCCAGGTGTCCGCCCACGCTGCGGCCAGCGCACCCGCGAAGGCTGCGGCGAAACCAGGGATCGGGAAGAGCCCGTACGCTGCCGCGGCCACGCAGGCCACACCTCCGTTGGCCAGCACCTGCCGGGCGGAGCGGCGAGGGGCTTGCGGCTGCGGCGGCAGGGCGCTACTCAGGGATGCTGCGGCCACGAACAGGACTAACAGAGCAGCCCACGACCACCCACCGAACCCGGTCACCAGGGTGCCCACGAGAACGGCGGCGAGCGCCCCGCTTGCGGAAAGTGCTCCAAGCCGCCAGGCCGCGGCGGATGCCAGAATGCTCGCCGCCAAGGCACCGGACCAGTGGCCCACGGACATTCCTGGATCCGCCAGTCAAGCTCCCGGTTGCAGACGGCTCTCGCGGATTGACGCTAAGCGTCCCCGCGCTCCAGCTTCCCCTCCCACCGCCGGGCCGAGCTCCAGCTCCAACCGAACTGGTCCAGCGCCCGGGCCACCACCTGGTCCGCCAGGTCGTCCAGGTTGCGGGGCCGCGTGTAGAACGCGGGCACGGGCGGTAGGATCACGGCACCCAGGTTGGACAGTTTGAGCATGTTTTCCAGGTGGATGCTGCTCAGGGGTGCTTCACGCGGGACCAGCACCAGCCGACGCCGTTCCTTCAGGGTGACGTCTGCGGCGCGTTGGATGAGGTCGTCGGCGAACCCGCAGGCGATGGCCGCCAGGGTCTTCGCGCTGCACGGCACCACCGCCATGCCCCGGGTGGGATAGGAACCGCTGGAGATAGCTGCGGCCTGGTTGTCCCGGTGGTGTACCACACTGGCCAGCTGCAGCACTTGCTCCACCTAGTCACCCCCGGCATTCCTCGCCTCTGCCGGACCCATCATGGGTCCCACCTCCTTCCCTGTCAACGAGATCGGGTCGCCACCCGAGGCGTTCAGGAAGACGCCCCCGGTCTGAGCCGATTCCGCCGCCTGTCCCGTGCACCTCTGGAGGGCTGTGTAGGACTTAAGTCATCGGTCCTCCGCCCGATTCCAGGCGGGCTAGGTGAGGGCTAAGAAGGGTTTAGTCTGACTGGTCAGTTCAAAGGGTGGGGCATGGGACGCGCGGTGCGGCTCAAGGTCAACGGACAGGAGTACCGGATACTCGTCCCCGCGCACCGTACGCTCCTGGAAGTATTGCGGGAAGACCTGGGCCTCGTGGGGACCAAGCACGGATGCGAGCTGGGGGAGTGCGGGGTGTGCACGGTGCTGGTGGACGGGGGACCCGTGCTGTCCTGCTTAGCGTTGGCCCAGGAGCTGGAAGGCCACGAGGTGACCACCATCGAGGGACTTGCCCGGGACGGAGAGCTGCATCCCCTGCAGCGGGCGTTTGTGGAGTCCGGGGCTCTGCAGTGCGGGTACTGCACGCCCGCCATGGTGCTGGTGGCCAAGGCCCTGTTGGACGAGATTCCGGATGCCTCCCCAGACCAGATCCGGGAGGCGATCGCCGCGGTGTTCTGCCGCTGCACCGGCTACACGAAGATCGTCCAGGCGGTGCAGGCTGTCGCCCGGTCCCTCCGTAGCCAGCCCGCGGGCAGGGCGTGAGGTGCCGGCCATCGAGGAGCGGGAGCGGGTCTTTTCGGTGGTGGGCCAGCGCCTGCCGAGGGTGGACGGGTGGGCGAAGGTCACGGGCCGCGCCCAGTACGCGGACGACCTCACCCTCCCTGGCGTGCTGTTCGGCAAGCTCGCCCGCAGCACTCGCGCTCACGCGAAGCTCGTGGCGGTGCGCACCGAGCGAGCCCTGCAGGTTCCCGGAGTCGTGGCCGCCATCACCGGCGCGGACATCCCGGTCCGCTACGGCGTCTTCCCGGTGGGACAGGACGAAACCGCCCTCGCGGTGGGTAAAGTGCGCTACGTGGGAGAACCCGTGGCCGCGGTGGCCGCCATCGACGAGGCCACCGCAGAGGCGGCGGTCCGCCTGGTGGAGGTCGACTACGAGCCCCTCCCCGCCCGCATGACCCTGGAAGACGCCCTCGCCCACCCCGAGCCCCGCATCCACGACTACGGGCCCTCTGGCAACGTGCACCGCTTGGCTTCCCTGGAGTTCGGCGACGTGGAGCGCGCCTTCGCGCAGGCAGACCACGTCCGGGAGGATCTGTTCTTCTACGACGGGAGCACCCACGCACCCCTCGAACCCCACAGCGCCCTCGCCTGGTGGGATGGAGGTGCCAAGAAGCTCACCATCTGGACTTCTCACCAGGCTCCCCACTACCTGCACAGGGGTCTTGCGAAGGCTCTCGGACTGGACGAGCACCAGGTGCGGGTGGTGGTCCCCGCGGTGGGCGGGGGGTTCGGGGGCAAGCTGGACATCTTTCATCACGAGGTGTGCGCGGCCAAGCTCAGCATGCTCACCGGCCGTCCGGTGAAGATCACCCTCACCCGGGAGGAGGTGTTCTACGCGCACCGGGGCCGGCACCCGGAGCTGTTGCGGATCCGCACGGGGGTCAGGAGGGACGGGCGACTCACAGCTATGCACGTGGAGGCGTACCTGGACGGCGGGGCTTACTGCTCCTTCGGCCCTGCCACCCTGCTGTACGCGGGCACCCAACAGCCCGTCACATACCGGATTCCCAACTATCGGTTCCAGGCGGTGCGGGTGTTCACCAACAAGCCCCCCTGCGGTCCCAAGCGAGGGCACGGAACCCCGCAGGCCCGGTGCGCCCTAGAGGTTCACCTGGACAAGCTGGCAGGGGACCTGGGGCTGGACCCCGTGGACCTGCGGCTGAGAAACCTCACGGGACCTCACGAGGTCACCGTGAACTGGCTGGAGATCACCAGCAACGGCCTGCGGGAGTGCATCGAGAAGGTGGTGGAGGCCAGCGGGTGGCAGAAGCGGCGGGGCCGGCTCCCGGAAGGCGTGGGGCTGGGGTTCGCCTGCAGCGCCTACCTCACCGGCGCCGGAGTTTCCATCTACTACAGCGACATGCCCCACGCCGCGGTCCAGCTGCGGGTAGACCGCGGGGGCGGGATCACGGTGTACACCATGGCCACCGAGATCGGGCAGGGATCAGCCACCGCGGTGGCGACGATCGTGGCGGAGGTCCTGGGTGTGCAGCCGCAGGAGGTCAACTTGGTGACCTCCGACACCGACCTCACGCCCATCGACCTGGGGAGCTACTCCAGCCGGGTCACCCTCATGGTGGGCAATGCCGCGTACCAGGCTGCGGTCCGGGCCCGGGACATGCTGGCAGAAGCAGCCGCGGACCGACTGGGGGTGCCCCGAGAGCGCCTGGTGTTCCGCGCCCGCCGCGTCTACGACGAGAGGGACCCCGAGCGGGGAGCCCACCTCGCGGAAGTGGCCCGGTGGGCGGAGGCGAAGTTCGGGTCTGTTTCGACCTCCGGAAGCTACCGCCCGCCGGACAAGCTGGGGACCTACAAGGGATCCGGCGTAGGTTTTTCCCCCGCCTACACCTTCTCCGCGTGCGTCGCCGAGGTCCGGTGTGACCGCGAAACCGGAGAGGTGCAGGTGAAGCGGGTGTGGGTGGCCCACGACATCGGACACCCCCTCAACCCGGTCCTGGTGGAGGGGCAGGTGGAGGGCAGCGTCCACATGGCACTGGGCGAGGCCTTGATGGAGGAGCAGGCCTTCCGCAAGGAGCTGCACCGGGGCCCCTCATGGCTGGACTACAAGGTCCCCAGCCTGTACGAGATGCCCGAGGTCACGACGTTCCTGGTGAGGACCGAGGAGCCGCGAGCTCCCTTCAGCGCCAAGGAGGTGGGCCAGGGGCCTCTGCTGTGCATCGTCCCCGCGGTGGTGAACGCCGTGGCCGACGCCTTAGGGGTGCGGGTGGACGAGGTCCCCGTGACGCCCGAAAAGGTGCTGAAGGCTTTGGAGGAGCAGCGAAGGGGTCGAGCGGGCCGGGTGGGCCCGACCAAGGTGCCGCCCTTCCCATTCCCGGCTCCAGAGCGGGTGCCCAGGCCTCAGAGCTGGGAGGAAGCCGTGCGATCCGCGTGAGGAGGCCAGGATGCTCCGCCTGCCCCCCTTCCAGTTGCTGAAGCCCGAAAGCCTTTCCGAAGCCGTCCGCTACCTGCAAGAGCTGGGGCCTGAAGCGGCCGCGGTGGCGGGCGGGACGGACCTGCTCCCCAAGATGAAGCGACGGCAGCTCCTCCCTCGGTACCTGGTAAGCCTGCGGGGCCTGGGCGAGCTGCGGGCACGCTCCGGGGGTGCGAAGGAGGGTCTCACTTTGGGCGCGGGACTGACCCTGGCGGAGGTGTCCACAGACCCGGAGGTGCGAGCGGGCTACCGTGCCTTGGCTGAAGCGATGGCGGTGACCTCCGACCCCATCCTGCGCCGCATGGGGACCCTCGGCGGAAACCTTTGCATGGACACCCGTTGCACGTACTACG
>JBEQAH010000164.1:0-4755 GCA_041640435.1 bacterium
CTGCGCACGTGGACCAGCTGGTCCTCCTCCACGCCCATGGCTCGCGCCAGCTCCACCACCATGGCCGTCACACGCAGGGTGTGTCCTCGCGTCTCCGGGTCCCGCAGCTCCAGCGCCCGGGACCAGCCCTCGAGCGTGGTGTCGTACGCGGCGGCCAGCGCCAGTTCCCGCGCTTCCAGCGCTTCCACCATGCGATCGAAGGTCCCCGCGAGGCGGCCCACCTCGGTCGCGTCGTGCGCCAACCCCGTGCGGGCGCGGAGGTCGCCCGCACGCACTCTGGCGGTGGCCTCCGCCAGCGCTGCAAGCGGTTTCAGCACCAGCCACCGGCCCGCCAGCCAGGACAGGGCCACAGCCACCCCTGCCCCCAGGAGGAACCCCGCCACGGTGCGCCGTCCGGCTTCGTTCACCTCACGGAACGCCACCGCTTCGGGCACGGCCCACACTGCGTACAGGCCGCCGCCGTGCACCGGCGCCCAGGCTACGAGAGACCCTGCTCTCTGGGCGTACCCGCTTTCCCGTTGCCACGCGGAAGCCAAGATGCCGTCTACGACACCATCGGACCCCGGGGACGTCCAAAGCGACAGCACCTGGCCGGCCCGCACGCCGGGCGAACCGACGAGGACGCGGCCGGTCTCGTCGACCACCGCCCAGGTCTCTTCAGGGGAGTGCACTAGGCGACGGACGGAAGCGCCCAGTTCCTGTCCGTCCACCACCGCAAGCAACACCCCGTGCCATCGGGAAGGCCGCTGCCGGAAGACGGGCACTGCGGCCGCGAAGGCGTCAACCCCAAAGACCCGCTGGTACGGACCCGCGCGGAAGCGGCTCACCCGGCGCAGAACCCGCAGCTCGCTCCGGCCTGCCCAGGCCCACGAGAGTGCGGGTGGCCGCGCGCCGCACACCAAGCCACCGGAGGGCCCCACCCGGACGAGGTCAAGAAGCCACGGCCGGTCGGCCACGGTTTGGGTGAGGCGCGCCCGGCACCTCGCAGGGTCCGGGTCCCGCACCGCGGGGAGCGCGCTTAGCCGGACCAGCTCCTGCCGCACTCCTGCGATGAACCCCGAAGCCCCTGCCGCCACCGACATGCTGGCGCGCTCCACATGGGCGCGCACACGGGCCTGCTGGCGGTTCCGCTCGCGCCGGTACGAATCCGCCAGGGCCACTGCCACTGGGACGATGGCCAGCACGGTGCTAAGGACCAGGCGCGTACGAAGGCTCACCACGACCGCGGCCTTTTGGCAAGGCGCTGGAGCAACTTTCCGGCCACGGCGGACGACTTCACACCCGCTCCGCCAGCCTGTGGACCGCGTCCTCGTCCACGTCCACGCCGAGCCCCGGGCCGTCCGGGACCCACGCGCGGCCGTCGGCCACCCGGACGGTCCGGACCGCGTAGGGGCTCTGCAGGAACTGGCGGCCGTTGAGGTCTACCGGGTGGCCCACGCCGAACCCCGCGAACAGGTGGAGTGAGGCGGCCAAGCCTAAGTCGGAGTCCGTGAGGCCCGAGCCCATGAGGTCCAGCCCGGCGTCCTCGGCGGCGGCGCACAGTCGCCACGACAGCCACAGTCCGGCGTTGCGCTGCACTTTGGCAATGGCCACGTCCAGACAGCCGAGCCGCACGGCGGTGACGAGGTCCTCGGGATGTCGGAGGGTCTCGTCAAGGGCGACGGGGATAGGCGACCGCTCCCGCAACCAGCGCAGCCCGAGGAGGTCGTTGGCCCTGAGCGGTTGCTCGAACACCGCCACCCCGAACTCCGACAGCCTCCGGGCCATCCGCAACGCTTCCTGAGGCCGGTACGCCTGGTTGGCGTCTACCCACAGGAACCCGGAGCCCGCCCGCTCCCGGACCGCCCGCACGATGGCCACATCCTCGTCCTCGCTGTGCAACCCCACCTTCACCTTGAAGGCGCGGTATCCGGACTCCAGCCCTTCCTCCACGCTCGCCACGGCCTCCTCCCGGGTGGCCGAGGACACAACCCACGCCAGCTCTATCTGCTCAAGCCTACGGGACCCGCGCCACACTCCCACGGGCAGGCCCAACCGGCGTCCCACCAGGTCGTGCACGGCCATGTCCACCGAGGCCTTCGCCAGGGGCGCTCCGATGGAGAACCCGCGCTGGATCACGCTGTCGAACCGTCGGTGCAGCCCGTCGAGGTCCCAGACGGGATGACCGCGCGCTACCGGTGCTAGGTACCCGCGTACGGTGGTGACGATGGACTCCCACGTCTCGTAGGTCCAGGACGGGAGGGGCGTCGCCTCCCCCCAGCCCGTGGCGCCGTCGGTGTCCGTGACCTTGACGAGGACCCGCGGGGCCGGTCTACCGGGCTCCGTCACGGCACCTCCTGCGATCCGGAAGGGCCGAAGCACGGGCAGACCCACCAGGTAAACGTCCACCCGCTCGATGCGCGCGTCCAACTGCCCGTACACTTAGTTTCCCTCCCGTACATTTAGTCTCTCCTGTAGTTTCTCCGGGGTGCGGCCGTGCTCTCTCGGGGCACCACCACCGCGGGGAAGAAGGCGACCCGGAGCTCATCGCCCGGCGCCTCCAGGGCCATCTCCATGGCCCGGACGCCCATGTCCTCCATGGGAACGCGGACGGTAGTGAGGGCCGGCGTCACGTCCCGCGCGATGGCCATGTCGTCAAACCCGGCCAGGGAGAGGTCCTGGGGGACGCGCAGGCCCGCACCCCGCAGCGCCCTCAGGGCGCCCACGGCCATCTGATCGTTGAGGGCGAACACCGCGGTGGCGCGGATGCCGCGGCGGAGCAGCTGTTCCATGGCCGCCTCCCCACTGTCCCGTCCGAAGTCCCCGGGTAGGACGTCTTCTGGGTGCAGGCTGAGCCCGCGTTCCCTGAGCCCTTGCTGGAAGCCCTCCAAACGGTCCCGGGTCGTGGTCAGGTGCGGAGGCCCGGAGATCACCGCTACCCGCGTGTGCCCGAGGTCCGCCAGGTGGTGCGCCATGGCTCGGGCGCCCCCGAAGTTGTCGGGTAACACCGCGTCTCCCGGCAGGTGATGCCGGCTGATCACCACCAGACGGCCCCCCGTGGCCAGGTAGGCCTCCACCGCCGCGGACATCCTTTGCCCGTAGCGTCGGTCGTCCCGGCCGCTCCCCGCGAGGATGATTGCCTCCACGCGTTGGGCGTGGAGCAGGCGTATGTACTCCACCTCGCGCTCGGGATCCCGATAGGTGTTGCAGATGATGGCCAGGCGCCCAGACCGGGTGGCCACCCGCTGCACGCCGCGCACGATCTCCGCGAAGTACGGGTCGCTGACGTCGTGCGTGACCACGCCCACCACCTGCGTCCGCGCGCGCACCAACGCCTGGGCGTGGGCGTTGGGAACGTAGTTCAGGCTCCTCGCCGCGGCCAGCACGCGGCGGCGCAGGTCTTCCCGCACCCGATACCCGCTCCCGCTGAGCACGCGGCTGGCGGTGGCCAGGGAGACGCCCGCCGTCCTCGCTACCTCCACGAGGGTGGGCATACGAACGTTTTCCACATCCGCCCGCCGGACCCCTTCTGGAAACCTCAGGCCGACGGATAAGCCTCTGTCTTAGCTTGCGATTTCCAGCAGGAGGCGATGCCCGGGAGCTAGAAAAGGATTTCTATGACCCGAACCGTGCGCGTTGTGATGAACGGCGTGACCGGCCGCATGGGCCGCAATCAGCATCTCGTCCGCTCCATCCTGGCCATCCGCGAGCAAGGCGGGGTTTCCCTGCCCGACGGCTCCGTCGTGGTGCCGGAGCCGGTGTTGGTCGGTCGCAACGCAGAACGCCTCGAGGCTCTGGCCCGGGCGCACAGAGTCCGCCTGTGGACCACCTCTCTGGAAGAGGCGCTCTCCGACCCCCAAGCGGCCATTTACTTCGACGCCCAGGTGACGGGGGCTCGCCCTCCCGCCGTGCGGCTGGCCATCGAAGCGGGCAAACACGTGTACACCGAGAAGCCCGTGGCCGCCGACTACCCCTCCGCGCTGGAGCTGGCCCGACTGGCCCGCTCCCGGGGCGTGGCCCACGGCGTAGTGCAGGACAAGCTGTTCCTCCCTGGCATCCGCAAGCTGCGGCGCCTCGTGGACGGGGCCTTCTTCGGACGGGTGCTGGCGGTACATCTGCAGTTCGGCTACTGGGTGTTCGAGGGAGACTGGCAGACGCCGCAACGTCCGTCCTGGAACTACCGCCGGGAGGAGGGCGGGGGGATCATCCTCGATATGTTCTGCCACTGGCAGTACGTCCTGGAGAACCTGTTCGGCCGCATCCGGTCGCTAGTGTGCCTGGGCGCCACACACGTGCCGCAGCGCTACGACGAGGAGGGCCGGCCCTACGCTTGCACCGCGGAGGACGCCGCCTACGCTATCCTGCAGCTGGACGGCGGAGTCGTGGCGCAGGTCCTGTCTTCCTGGACGGTCCGCGTGCGGCGCGATGACCTCCTGCTGATCCAGGTGGACGGGACCCACGGCAGCGCGGTGGCGGGCCTGCGGGAGTGCTGGGTCCAGCCGCGGGCGTGCACGCCACGCGCCGTGTGGAACCCCGACGTGCCCAAGGACCACGACTACTACCGGGACTGGAGCCAGGTCCCCGACAACGAGGTCTTCGACAACGCCTTCAAGGTCCAGTGGGAGCTTTTCCTCCGCCACGCCCTGGGCGGGGCCTCGTATCCGTGGGACTTCTTCGAAGGCGCTCGGGGACTACAGGTCGTGGAAGCCGCGTACGCCTCCTGGCGGGAGCGGCGGTGGGTGGACGTACCCCCGCTGGAGGGCTAGGCGTGGCCGC
>JBEQAH010000165.1:0-4753 GCA_041640435.1 bacterium
TACCACGCGACCCTCCAGGCAACCCACCCGTACGCGAGCCCCTGGTGGTCGTGGCCGCTCCTCGTGCGGCCCATGTGGTACCACTACGAGGCTCAAGGGGGATGGATGGCCGGCGTGTTCGCCGTGGGGAACCCGCTGGTGTGGTGGGCGCTGGTGCCCGCGGTGGTAGTGAGCGGCTTGCGTTGGAGGCGGGAACCGGTAGACCTGTTCGCGCTGTTCGGCTTCCTGGTCACCTACCTCCCGTACGCGTTCGTCGGGAGGCTTTTGTTTGTGTACCATTTCACCCCGGTGCTGCCCTTCGGCTACCTGGCCCTGGCGCGCGGTTTGGAGGAACTCTCCGCGCGGCGGCCGGGTTGGGTACGCGCCTACTGGGCGTGTGCGGCTGCGGCGTTCGGCTACCAGCTGCCTGTCCTCGTGGCGTACCCTGTCCCCGCCACCTGGTTGCGCTGGTGGGCGTGGGTACGGTCGTGGGTGTAGCGCACATCCGACGCTGGGGGCGCGGAGATGACCCTGATGCTGATCCTGACGTCGGTCCTGCTGGGCGCAGCCGGGCAGATTCTGCTGAAAATGGGGGCGCTGCGGTTGGGCCCGACCGGGGATGTGGGCCTGCTGCTGTGGCGCATCGTCACCAGCCCCCCCATCCTGGCGGGGTTCGGCCTGTACGCGGTCGCGAGTGTCCTGTGGATCGTGGTTCTGTCCCGGGCGCCCCTGAGCCTGGCCTACCCCATGCTGTCCCTGGGTTACGTCATCGTCCTGCTGGCCTCCGCCTACGTGTTCGGCGAGACCATCCCGGTGGTTCGGGTGGCTGGCATTCTGGCCATCGTCGCGGGACTGATCCTGGTGAGTAGCAGCGCGTGAACCACGCGGTCGAAGCGCTCGCGGAAGGGGTGAGTGCCTTCGTGCCCTGCCACAACGAGGAGGGCAACGTGGAGGCCGTGGTGCTTGGGATGGTGAGAACCCTTCAGGCGCTGGCGGTCCCCTTTGAGGTGGTGGTAGTCGACGATGGCAGCACCGACCGCACCGCGGAGGTGGCGCACCGGCTGGCGCGGCAGGACAGCCGGGTGGCGCTCGTCCGGCACCCCCAAAACCTCGGTTACGGGGCGGCTCTGCGCACTGGATTCGAGTCTACCCGCTACCCGTGGATCTTCTTCACCGACGGGGACGGGCAGTTCGACCCCGGCGACCTGGTGCGGCTGTTGCGCCACGCCCCGTCCGCGGACATGGTGGTGGGCTACCGGGCCCGCCGGCAGGACCCTCTGTACCGCAGGCTGTTTGGTTGGCTGTGGAACCTGCTGGTGCGCGCCTGGTTCGGGGTACCGGTGCGGGACGTGGACTGCGGCTTCAAGCTGCTGCGGCGCGACGTGGTCCGCGGGCTACCCCTGCGCTCCACAGGTGCCTTCCTCAGCACGGAGCTCGTGTGCCGGGCTGCCCGGCGTGGGGCTCGGATCGTGGAGGTCCCGGTCCCGCACCACCCCCGCCGGTGGGGCCGCCAGAGCGGCGCCCGGTTGGGTGTGATCCTCCGGGCCTTCTGGGAGCTGTGGCAGCTCCGTTCGGAGCTTCGGGGCCCGACGGCGCCGTAACCGGCGACTCCTTCGCGCCGCCTTAACCCCCCGCGGCCGCCCCCGGGCGAACCCGTCTTCACGGATCCCTGCTCGGCATCCGCCGTTCCCTTCTCCCCTCCGCAGCGAACACGCACACCAGCCAGCCCGCGACCACCAGCCCCGCTACGGCCACCAGTTGCGGCACCGGCGCGCCCAATAGCCCCCACACCACCTTCCAGCCCGGTGTGGCGAGCTGCGGGAAGCTCGCCAGGTAGGCGAGTCCGAAGGCCAGGTTGGCAACGAGCACCCCGGAGAGCGCCGCCCACAGCCCGACCGTCCCGCGGCCCAACGCCCACGCCAACAGGCTGAGCGGCACCGCCGGGAACAGGTAGCGCTCGTGCATGCGGGTCGCCAGAAAGAACATCACGGCGGATACCGTGGCAGCCGCGAGGGCCGCCAGCCCCACCTGGCCCCGTCCTGCCACACGCCCTGCCGCCCACACCGCGGGAGCGAGCGTCAGGACGATCCCCCAAAGGGCCGCGGGAACAGCCGCCACCGTGGAGCCATCCGGCTTCCAGTTCAATCCGAGCAGGTACCACAGGTTCAGCGCGTTCACCGACCCGTACGGGTAGGTGGCCGACGCGACGAGGGCCAAGCGCACAAGGTCCCAAGGCCGCAGGCCGAACATTAGCCCGCAACCGACCACCGTGGCGAAGCAACTCCCAGCTGCCGCGCCGAGCACGGGGAGGCCCGGCCAGCCCCGGGCGACGCCGAGGAGCAGCACGAGCCCCCCTAGCGCGTACTGGGGCTTCGTGAGCGATCCGAGGCCAAACAGCACGCCCGCCCATCCGGGCCGACCTCGCCGCCAGGCCCAGGCGCTCCCCAAAAACCAGGCCATCGCCACCGCCTCTACCTGTCCCCACCAGGGGCCTGCGAGCAGCACCGCCGGGTTCCACAGGTAGCTGACGGCTGCGCACTGGCCGCGCGGCCCTCCCAACCGCGCGAGCAGCATCGCCACCACGAAGTCTGCGGCCGCGGGGGGAAGCTTCAACACCTCCGGCGCCAGTTGGGGAGAGGTGCGCAGCAGCTCCCCGAGGGGCCACAGCACCAGCAGGTATCCCGGGAGGTAGTCTGCGAACAGTCCCGACGTGTAGAACCTCAAGGGTCCTCCCTCTGCCAGACGCAGCGCCCAGTGCTGAAACGCCGCGAGGTCCACCGCGTGGCCCGGCATCCAGAGCAGGGCAAGCCGCACCACCCCGGCACCGATCCACAGCCCAACTAGAAGAGCGGAACTGCCCCGCCCGCTGGCGTCCGCGCCGGGCCTTCCGTGAATCGCCATGCCGGTCCGATCCTAGCAAACCTCTCACCGCACCGGCTCTTCCCGCGGTAGGATTCCCGGGCTCCGGGGCGAAGCGAACTCCGGAGGGGACCTGGACATGCGCGTGGGAGTTCCCAGGGAGCGGAAGGATGGCGAGCACCGCGTGGGCATCACCCCCGCCGGGGTGATGCAGCTGGTGGAGTCCGGCTGCAGCGTCGTGCTGGAGAGTGGCGCGGGCGAGGGGAGCGGCTTCTCCGACGAAGACTACGCCCGGAGGGGTGCCAACATCTCACGCGATCCCGGGGAGGTGTGGGGCTGCGACCTCGTGCTGAAGGTGAAGGAGCCGCTCCCGGAGGAGTACGGGTACCTGCGGCCCGGGCTTGTCCTGTTCACCTACCTGCACCTCGCGGCCGACGAGCGCCTCACCCACACCCTCCTGCGCGCCCGCACCGTTGCCATCGGTTACGAGACCGTCCAGCTTCCGGACGGCGAGCTTCCCCTGCTCACCCCCATGAGCGAGGTGGCAGGAAAGCTGGCGGTGCAGGAGGCCAGTTACTACTTGAAGCGCACGCAGGGGGGCAAGGGGACGTTGCTCGGCGGGGTGACGGGGGTGGCGCCGGGGACCGTGGTGATCCTGGGCGGTGGTGTGGTGGGGTCCAACGCCGCCCGGGTGGCGCTGGGCATGGGCGCTCAGGTCACGGTGCTGGAGCGCAACCCCAGGCGCATGGCCTACCTGGACGACGTCCTCCACGGTCGCATTCAGGTGCTCATGAGCAACCCGTACACCGTGGAGCAGGCAGTGGCCTACGCAGACGTGCTGATCGGGGCCGTGCTGATCCCGGGCGCCCGCGCCCCGCGCCTCGTGACCCAGGATATGGTGCGCACCATGAAACCCGGGTCAGTGGTGGTAGATGTATCCATCGACCAGGGTGGATGCGTGGAGACTGTGCGGCCCACCACCCACAGCCACCCCGTGTTCGAGTGGGGAGGAGTGATCCACTACGGGGTGACCAACATGCCTGCGGCCGTCCCCCGCACCTCCACGGTGGCCCTCACCAACGTCACCATCGGGTACGCCATCGCGCTGGCACGCAAGGGATGGCGGGCCGCCTGCCGGGACGACCCCGCGCTCGCCCGGGGCCTGAACGTGGTAGAGGGCCACGTCACCCATCCGGCGGTGGCTGAAGCGCACCGCCTCCCCTTCACGCCGGCGGAGGAGGTACTGGGGGGCTAGCCGGAGCCGGGTAGGTTGGCGAAGATGGCCTCCACCGGCTCGGGAGACTCCGGCCGGATGCGGCCGGCTGCGATCTCCTCCAGGGCGACCGTGACGGGGTTCTGGGAGTCTACGTCCACCAGCGGCAGTTGGCCGGCGCGCAGCTCCCGGGCCCGCTTGGCAGCCAGCATGACCAGCAGGTACTTGTTCGGCACCTGTTGCAGCAGTGTCTCGATGGGCGGACGGATCATGGTCCCCTCCTGCGCTGTCCACCGGTATTCTACCGGGTGTGGGCCAGGAGGAACGAGGGGTACGGCAGCAAAACCCTCTTCCAGGGCCCACGGGCGGGGGTGAGGGGCGGAATATGGCGACCGTAGAGGTGCTGGAAGCTACCACGGGCACGGTTCCCCAGCGTTTCCTCCGGGCGGTGGCGGAACGGGGTGGTCGGGCCGCCCTGCGGCACAAGAAGCGGGGCCTGTGGCACGAGATCTCCTGGGCCGAGTACGGCCGTGCGGCCCAGGAGGTGGGCTGCGGGCTCATCTCCCTCGGTCTACAGCCCGGGCAGGCGGTGGCCATCATCGGGAACAACCGGCCCGAGTGGCTGTTCTGCGACATGGGGGCTCAGCTGGCCGGCTGCCTTTCGGTGGGCGTGTACGCCACCAACCCCCCGGAGCAGTGTGC
>JBEQAH010000166.1:0-4740 GCA_041640435.1 bacterium
CGGTCCGGGCACGGGCTGGATCGGGTGCCTAAGGGTGTGTTGTTCCCCCTGACCCGGGATGAACTGGTGCAGTGCGCGGCCGCGGTCCGCGCGGTGCGGGCCGGTGTCCTGGACCGGGTGCGGATCCCCCGCAAGCCGCTGGATGTGCTTGCGCAGCAGATGGTGGCGGCCTGCGCCGCGGAGCCCATGCCCGTGGAAGCCCTCTGGGATCTGGCCCGGCGGGCGTACCCGTACCGGGACCTGGAGCGGCGAGAGTTTGACCAGGTGCTGCGCATGCTGGCGGAGGGCGCGGCCCCTGCCCGCGGACGACAGGGCGCGTGGGTGCACTGGGATCGGACCACGGGCGTGGTGCGGGGCCGGAGGGGCGCGCGGCTGGTGGCCATCACGTGCGGAGGGGCCATCCCCGAGACGTTCGACTTCGACGTGGTGGAGGAACCCGCCGAGACCCTCGTGGGCAGGGTGAACGAGGACTTCGCCATCGAGTCCCAGGCGGGGGATGTGTTCCTGCTGGGCAACACCAGCTGGCGGGTGCGGAGGGTGGAAGCTGCCGGGCGGGTCCGCGTGGAGAACGCCCACGGGGCCGCGCCCACCATCCCCTTCTGGTTGGGTGAAGCGCCGGCCCGCACGCCGGAACTGTCGGCCGCGGTGAGTGACCTGCGCCGGGAGGTGGCAGCGCGCGCCGCGGACCCCCAGGGCGCCGTGGAGTGGCTGGTCGCACACACGGGCGTGGACCGATCGGGCGCGGTGCAGCTGGTGGACTACGTGCGGGAGACGCTGGCGGTCTTGGGGTGCGTCCCCACCCAGGACTGCGTCGTGGCGGAGCGTTTCTTCGACGAGGCGGGCGGCATGCAGCTGGTCCTCCACGCGCCCTTCGGCGCACGGGTCACGCGCGCGTGGGGCCTGGCCCTGCGCAAGCGCTTCTGCCTCACCTTCGACTTCGAGCTACAGGCGGCCGCCACCGACGACGGGGTTGTGCTGTCCCTGGGCGAGCAGCACAGCTTCCCGCTGGAGGCCATCTTCCAATTCGTGACCCCACACACCGCGCGCCGGGACCTGCTGCAGGCCACCCTTCAGTCGCCGCTGTTCCCCACCCGCTTCCGCCAGAACGCCAACCGGGCCCTGGCGGTGCTCCGCCAGGTCGGAGGCCGACGCGTGCCGCCTCAGGTGCAGCGCATGCGCGCGGAGGACCTGTTGGCGGCGGTGTTCCCCGAGCAGGTGGGCTGCCAGGACAACCGCACAGGCCCCATCACCCCGCCCGACCACCCTCTGGTGAACCAGACGCTGGCGGACTGCCTGGAAGAGGCCATGGACGTGGAGGCCCTGGAGGCTGTACTGGCCGCCATAGAACGCGGCGAGGTGCGGACCGTGGCCGTGGACACGCCGCAGCCTTCGCCGATGTCCCACGAGCTATTGAACGCCAGCCCCTACGCGTTCCTGGACGACGCGCCGCTGGAGGAGCGGCGCGCCCGCGCCGTGCAGCTGCGGAGGGTGGACCCCGACCTGGCTTCCGGGCCGGGGCGGTTGGACCCCGAGGCCATCGAGAAAGTCCGGGCGCAGGCCCAGCCAGATGTGCGGGACGCGGACGAGCTGCACGACCTGCTGCAGACCCTCGTGCTCCTCCCGGAATCGGACGCGGGTCCGTGGGCCGGGCTCGCGGAGGAGCTCGTGCGGGCGGGGAGGGCGGTGCGGGTGCGCGGTCCCGTGAGCGGCTACGCCGCGGCGGACCGGCTCGCCTGCGTACTTGCTTGTTGGCCGACCGCGACCTTTGACGGGGACGTTCCCCGGATCCACGAGGTGCCCGGGCGGGAGGACGCCCTGCGGGAGCTCGTGGGGGGCTGGATGCTGCACACGGGCCCGATCACCGCGGCAAGCCTCGCTGCGCGCCTGGCTGTTCCGGCGGCAGAGGTGCAGGGGGCGCTCCTCGGGCTGGAGGCCCGTGGGGTGGTGCTGCGGGGCCGTTTTACGCCCGACGCCGCCGAGGAGGAGTGGTGCGAGCGCAGGCTCCTGGCCCGTATCCACCGCTACACCCTTGCTCGGCTGAGGCGGGAGGTGGAACCCGCAAGCCCCGCCCAGTTCCTGCAGTTCCTGCTGCGCTGGCAGCACGTCCACCCGGGCACCCAACTGCACGGCCGCGCGGGGCTGCTGGAGGTCCTGCGCCAGCTGCAGGGCTACGAGCTGCCTGCGCCGATCTGGGAGGAGTGGGTGCTCCCTGCCCGCGTGCACGCCTACAACCCGGAGGATCTGGAGCATCTTTGTCTTGCGGGCGTGGTGGCGTGGGGCAGGATCGCCAGCGCACAGCCGGAGCCGGCACCCGCCCGCCGCGCCCTACGCCTGGCCAGGAACACCCCCATCGCGTTCCTGCTGCGCGAAGATCTGTCCGTGTACCTTCCGGCGGAGCCTCCCGCGGTGCGGCTGTCCGGCGTGGCGCGCGAGGTGGAGGAGTACCTGCGCGCCCGGGGCGCGTCGTTTCTGGGCGAGGTGAGCCGGGCCCTGCGGCGGATGCCCTCCGAGGTGGAGGACGCGCTGTGGGAGCTCGTAGCGGCCGGTCGCGTGACGGGAGACGGGATGGCCGGGCTGCGGTCTTTGCTGTCGCGATCCCGCAAACCGGGTGGACGCCCGCGCCTGCGACTGATCTCCGCCCGGAAGTCGCTGCCGGTCGGCCGGTGGTCGCTGTGGCGCGCGGACGATCCCGCTCCGGAAGCCGAGCGGCTGGAACGGCTCGCCGAGCAGCTCTTGCGGAGGTACGGCGTCGTCTTCCGGGAGGTTCTGGCGCGGGAGCGGGCAGCTTTGCCTTGGCGGGAGCTGGCGAGGTTGTACCGGCGGTGGGAGCTGCAGGGCCGGATCCACGGCGGCCGGTTCGTGGCGGGGTTCGCGGGCGAGCAGTTCGCGCTTCCAGAGGCTGTGGAGGCGCTGCGGGCCGTCCGGCGGGCGGAGCCGAAGGGGGAGGTGGTCGTGGTCTCCGCCGCAGACCCGTTGAACCTGGTCGGGATCCTGGTGCCCGGAGAACGCCTCTCGCCGTTCTCGGGGCTTGGGATCGCGTTCCGCGACGGCGCGGTGATGGAGGTGGGCCCTATAGGCGCCCTGCTGCGCCGGCTGGCCGCCCACCGGGCCTAGGTGTGCGACAGGCACCGGGCCGGCCACCTCCGTGCGTCTAGGGGGCCCAGCTGCGCAGGAAGTCCCCGATGCGCGAGGCGGCCTCCTCCAGCTGCTCCGCGGGCTGGACGAGCGCCATCCGCACGTAGCCCTTCCCGCCAGGCCCGAAGCCCTGGCCGGGGGAGAGGGCCACGCCGGTCCTTCGGCACAGCTCCACCGCGAACGCCACGTCGTCCTCCGTGCCCGGCACCCGCGCCCACAGGTACAGGGTGGCGCGCGGCAGGGGCACCTCCCAGCCGACCTGCCGCAGCGCGCGCACGAGCACGTCCCGCCGCTCGCGGAACACCTCCACTTGAGCCCGCACCCACGCCGCGGGCTGCTGCAGGGCCGCGATTCCCATGCGCAGCACGCCCTGGTACTGGTTGAAGTCCAGCGCTGACTTCACCGCCTCCAGGGCCGCCACCGCCTCCGCGTTCCCGGCGGCGAAGCCCAACCGGAACCCGCCCATGTGGTAGGACTTGGACAGCGTGAAGAACTCCACGCACCGCTCCCGGGCCCCGGGGATGGAGAGCGGCGAAGGCGCCGGCCCATCGAACACCACGTCCACGTACGGATTGTCGTGCACGAGGAAGAGGTCGTGGCGACGGCAGAAGTCCAGAGCCTGGGCAAAGAAGGTGAGATCCGCTACCGCCGCCGTTGGGTTGTTGGGATAGTTCAACAGGAGCACCCGCGCCCTCCGGGCGATCGCCTCGGGGACCGCGTCCAGATCCGGTAGGTGATCCTCCCGCAGCGGCACGGGCACCGCTTCCAGGCCCGCCAGGGAGGCCATGCCCCAGTAGGGTGGATACGCCACCTCAGGGATCAAGACCACGTCGCCGGGGTCCGTGAGCGCCATGAGGAGGTGTCCGATCCCTTCCTGGCTGCCGATGAGACTCAGCATCTCCGTGTCGGGATCGAAGGTGACCCCGTACCGCTGCTCGTACCACGCGGAGGCGGCCTCGAGGAACGGCCGGGTGGCCGACCGCAGGGTGTACTGGTAGGTGGCTGGGTCTTCGAGGGCCTCAGCCAGGGCGCGAAGGGCTTCCGGCGGGGGTGCGAGGTCGCTGGAGCCCAGGGACAGGTCGATGACCCCGAGTCCTGCGCCCCGGGCCTCCTGCTTGGCCCGGTCCATGAGCAGGAAGACCGATTGAGGGATGGCGCGGGTGCGGCGCGACGTCCACGAGGGCATGCGCTCTAGACCTCCTCCACGCAGAGCTTGCCTCCAGTCTACCCGCTGGCGGCAAACGCTGTCCCGCCCCGTCCGGGTCCAGTTCGGCGCTATCATGGAGGGGCCATGGAGCGCGTGGCCAACCTGGAGGAAAAGCTGCGGGCCTTGCCCCACCGGCCCGGCGTCTACCTCCTCCGCGACCGAGCGGGCAAGGTGGTGTACGTGGGCAAAGCCTCCTCCCTGCGCAACCGCGTCCGCTCCTACTTCCAGGACCCGGGCTCTGTGGAGTCTCCGCGGGTGCGCCACCTCATGAGCAGGGTGTTCGACTTCGACGTGGTGGCGTGCGCCAACGAGGTGGAAGCCCTCATCCTCGAAACCAATCTCATCAAACAGTACCGGCCGAAGTACAACGTCCGCATGGCCGACGACAAGGCCTACCC
>JBEQAH010000167.1:0-4679 GCA_041640435.1 bacterium
ACCCGGACGCGGCCGGCAGGTAGCCACGCGGCGAGCAGCGCACCCACCACCGCCATCGCCGCCGCCAACCCCAGGACCGTGGGGACACCGAAGGTGTCCGCCACGAGGCCGAAGGGGGTGGCGAGCAGAGCGGCCACGGAGCTCGCGGCGACCTGCATGCCGCCCCCGAGGGCGGTGTGTCCGGGCAGGAACTCCTGCGAGAGCACGAGCGCGATGGGCAACACCCCTTGCGAGCACGCGCCCAGCACGAACACCGCGGGATAGGTCCACGGCGGGCGCAGGAACGGGAGCAGCGCCACAACCCCCGCCAGCACGGCCATGGTGCCTCCGAGCACCCCGCGGCGGCCCCACCGGTCCGCTAGGCGTCCCAGCATGGGTGCGGCCACCACCCCGCCCGCCAGCAGCAAGGAGAGGGAGGCGGAGGCGGCCTCGCGGGATTGAGCCAGCCGGTCGATCAAGAACCCCGGGTAGAAAACGGTGACGCCCACGTGCACTCCGCCCCGCAGCAGCGCGATGGCCATGAGGATTGCGTACGCAGCCCACAGGTCTTCGCCCTCCCGTCGAGCCAGTTCGCCACGCTGGAGCACCCCGTGCCGGCGCTGGGAGAAACCCAAAAGCGCGGCGATGGGCAGGCCCACGGCGAGCCACAGGGCGAGTCCGCGAAGACCGAAAGTCCCCGCGAGCAGCGCCACTACGGCGGGGCCAAGCGCCCAGCCCACGCTACCACCCAGGGTGAAGTACCCCATGACCATGGCGCGGTGAGTGGCGGCGACCTGGTACGCGGTGCGCACCGCCTCGGGGTGGAACAGCGCCGGCCCCAGGGCGAGCACGCCGAGCGCCGCCACGGCGGTCCACGGGTCCCAGGCAAACCCTGCCAGGGCAAGCCCGGCCGCGGTGAGGGCCACGCCCGCGGGCACCATCCACAGGCTGCGCCGGCGGTCCGCCAGGAACCCCGCGCCCACCTGCACCGCGGCGCCGCACAGGGATGCGGCGGTGATCAAAAGGCCGGTCGTGGTGTACGTGAGGCGCAGCTCTGTGCGCAGATACTGGGCCAGCGCGGGCAGAGCGCCCGCGCCCACGTCCACCGCGGCGTGTGCGACGATCAGGAGGGCGAGCAGCGACCAGGCCGGGGCGCGCACGCTCTCAGTCTACCAGCCTCACACCCGCAGCTTGGGGTCCAGCGTGTCCCGCAGGGCATCCCCGAGCACGTTGAAGGCGAGCACCGTGAGGGTGATGGCCAGCCCGGGGGCGATGGCCATCCACGGCGCCCGCTGGACGAACTCCACCGCAGCGCCGCTCAGCATGAGCCCCCAGGCCGGGGTGGGTTCCGCGACCCCGAGGCCGAGGAAGCTCAGCGACGCCTCCAGCAGGATGGCCTGGCCCAGGAAGGCCGTGAGCATCACCAGGTAGGGAGCGAGCACGTTGGGGAGCATGTGGCGCAGGATGATGCGCCAGTGTCCGGCGCCCAGGGCGCGGGCCGCCTCCACGTACACCATGTGCCGCACCTGCAGAGCGCTGCTGCGCACCACCAGCTCCGCCCGGGGCGCGAAGGACAGGGCGATGGCCGCCACCAGGTTGGCGGTCCCGCTCCCCAGCACGGCCACCATGGCCATGGCGAGCACGATGAGCGGGAATGAGACCAGGATGTCCGCCACCCGCTGGACCACCAAGTCCACGACACCCCCGAAGTAGGCGGAGGTCACCCCCACCAGCGCGCCCGCGGTGGCGCCCACCAGGGAGGCGGAAAACCCCACCAGCAACGCGGTGCGCGATCCGAAGATGAGCCGGCTGAGGATGTCGCGGCCGTAGCTGTCGGTCCCCAGCCAGTGGCGGGCGCTGGGCGGGCTGAACATGGCGGTGTAGTCGTTCGCGAGAGGGTCGTAGGGAGCCACCCACGGGGCGAAGGCCGCCGCCAGCGCCAGCAGCAGCAGGAAGGCGGCCGAGGTGGCCGCGAGGGGGTGGCGGCGCGCCAGCCGACGGACAGCCCGGGTCCGCGCCCTGCGGGCAACGGACGGCGCAGCGGCGAGGACTTGCGGACCTCCCGCGGTCACGGCTTCACCGGTACCGGATGCGAGGATCCAGGAGCGCGTACGCCGCGTCCAACGCGACGTTCACGAACACGTAGACGGAGGCCACGAGCAACATGAGCCCTTGGATCAACGTGTAGTCGCGACGGCTGATGGCGTCCACGAACAGCTTGCCCACCCCGTTCAGGTTGAAGACCTGCTCGGTGACCACGAGCCCGCCGATCAGGAAGGCGAACTCCAGGCCGATGACCGCCACCACGGGGAGCAAGGCGTTCCGCAGGGCGTGGCGCAGCACCACCGCCCGCTCCGCCAGCCCCTTGGACCACGCGGTGCGGACGTAGTCCTCCCGCAGGACCTCCAGCATGGCGGAGCGGGTCATGCGGGTGGCGACCGCGGAGTACCGGTAGCCCACGGCCAGGGCGGGCCAGATCAGCTGGCTCAGGTTCGCCACGGGGTCCACCCACAGGGGGGTGAACAGCATGGGCGGCAACCACCGGAACGCCCGGAGCAGTAACAGCAAAATCAAAATCCCGAGCCAGAAGGACGGCGTGGCCAGCCCGGCCACGCTGAACACCTGCACCGCGTGGTCCACCCACGTGCCCCGCCGCACCGCAGCCCACACCCCGAGGGGGATGGCGAGGCTCACGGCGACCACCGTGGCCATCACCGCCAGCTGCAGGCTCAGCTCGAGACGAATGGCGATCTCCTGTGCGACGGGTGCGCCGGTCCACATGGACGTCCCCAGGTTGAGGCGAGCGAGGCCCCCGATCCAGTCCCCGTACTGCTCCCACAGGGGCTTGTTGAGCCCGAGCCGTGCGCGCTCCTGCTCGATCACCTCCCGGGTCACGTAGGTCCCTCCGCTCACGAGCCGCAGCTCCACGATGTCCCCCGGGATCACGCGGACGAGTACAAAGATGAGGGTCGCCACAGCCCACAGGGTGGGCACGACGAGGAGCAGCCGGGTGACCAGGTACCGCAGCATAGTGGACGGGAGCAGGTGCGGGGCGCGTGGCCCCGCACCCAGGTCACTCCGTCAGCCACATCTCCTCGAGATCTTCCAAGTAGTGGGAGGGACTCACCTTGTACCCCTGCAGGCGCTTCCAGTGCGGGACGATGCGCCGCCACCACAGCAGGTGGTACTGGTAGGCGCGCTCGCTCAGCACCCGCCGCTCGAACTGGCGCACGATCTGCAGGCGGCGCTGGGGGTTGCGCTCCCGGCTCTGCTGCCGGTACAGGCCGTCCAGCAGCCGGTCGATGTAGCCCCCGTAGTTGGCCGGGCTGCGGTCCGCGGACACGAACTTGGCGAGCTGCACATCCGGGTCGTCGTAGAAGTCGCACGTGAAGTCCACGGCCACGTCGTAGTTCCCGGCCCGCAGGTCCGCCAGGTACGGCCCCGTCTCCCGGATCACGTGCCGGGGGTTCAGCCCCACCTGCCGCCACTGGTCGATGAGGTAGATCCCCCCAGGCAGGTACGGCATGGGAATGTTCCGATTCAGGAGGGTGAGCTCGAAGCCCTCCGGGACCCCCGCCTCCCGCAGCAGCCGCCGCGCTTGCTCGCGCGCCGCCTGGATGTCCTGTGCAAATCCCGCGAGCCGCTGGAGCTCTGTCTCCGACATGGCGTAGGGGCCACCGGGACGCATGACCCCGCCCACCGGCCCGAGGAAGCTGATCTGCGAGAGGGCGCGGGAACCGCCCCACCGGTCGATGGCCAGGGTGAGCGCCCGCCTCACGCGCGCGTCGTCGAAGGGCCGCCGCCGCACGTTGGGGACTACGAGCAGGTTGCACAGCCAGCCGGATTCCTGCACCACCACCCGGTCGCCCAGCGCTTGCACCACCTCGTCCCGCTGCGCCGGCGAGAAGCCCCGGAACTCCACCAGGGCCTGGCCAGACCGGATGGCGGCTGTCTGGGCCGCGGGGCTGCTGATGAACAAGGCCCGGTACCCGTCCAGGTACGGCCGTCCGCTCTTCCAGTAACCCTCGAACCGCACGCCCTCCCAGTGGGATCCGCGCACGTACTCCTTGAACCGGAAGGGCCCGGTGCCCATCACGTTTCGCTCGTACCACCGTGGATCGCGCTCCAGGATCTCCGCCTTGTAGATCCAGTTGAAGGGCGAAGCGAGGTTCTGGAGGAACGAGGGCGAGGCCCACTTGAGCCGGATCACCACCGTCCGCGGATCGGGTGCGCTGATGGACTCCACCATCTCGTATGCGGCCTGGCGGGCGCTGGGGACCCCCTGGGGGGGGAAGATGATCTTGTCCAGACTCGCCTTGACGTCCCGGGAGGTGAGCAGGCTGCCGTCGTGGAACCTCACACCGCTGCGGATCCGAAAGGTGTACGTGAGCCCGTCCTCCGACACCTGCCAGCTCTCCGCCAGGTCCGGCACCACCCGCGGGTAGTTCACCGGGTCGAACTTCACGAGCAGGTTGTAGTGGGGCCGGATGGGGTGAATGACCGCGAAGGTGGTCTCCCGGTGGGCGTCAAAAGACGGCGGCTCCGCGGACACGATGAAGTTCAACACGCCTCCGCGCCGCGGCGGCGGGGGTGCGGACAGACCCGTGGACGCGGACCCCGCCACCAGGGCGGCCAGAACCACCAGGCTCACGAGGAGTGTGAGGCGCTTTCGGCCACCCACGTACACGTCACCCCCTTGC
>JBEQAH010000168.1:0-4621 GCA_041640435.1 bacterium
GCCCCTGGAGGAACTGGCCGCCGCAGTGCAACTCGCCACTGCCCGCGCGAAGGAGCAAGGTGTGCGCGGGCCGGACCTCACCCCATACCTCCTCTCCAGCCTCGCGGAACTCACCGGCGGAAGAGCCCTGCGCGCGAACGTGGCCCTTCTGCGCTCCAACGCCCGCCTCGCCGCTCAAGTGGCCACCGCGCTGTCCGAGCGCCCGTCTTCCGCCAGCCCCTAGCGCCCCTGCGGGGCGCCCAGCAGCCGGTCAAGCTCCTCGAGGCTCACCAGCACCTCCCGCGGGTTGCTCCCCTGGGGGGGCCCGACGATTCCCTTCGCCTCCAGCTGGTCCACCAGCCGCGCGGCCCGCACGTAACCGATCTTCATCTTCCGCTGCAGCAGGGAGACCGACCCATAGCCCGCTTGGACGACGATGCGCGCCGCCTGGCCCAGCAGCTCGTCCTCATCCGCCTCTCCCTCCTCCACGGGCTGCGCTTGGAGCAACGTGGCGTCGTACACGGGGCGGCCCTGGTCCTTCCAGAAGTCCACGATCCGACCGATCTCCGTGTCGGACACGTACGCGCCCTGAACCCGCGTCGGTCGGGTGGCACCGATGGGCAGGTACAGCATGTCGCCCCGGCCCAAGAGCTTCTCCGCCCCCGGTGCGTCCAGAATGGTCCGCGAGTCCACCATGCTGGAGGTGGCGAAGGCGATGCGGGACGGAATGTTGGCCTTGATGAGCCCCGTGATGACGTCCACAGACGGCCTCTGGGTCGCGACCACCAAGTGGATGCCGGTGGCCCGGGCCATCTGCGCCAGGCGCACGATGCTATCCTCGAACTCCGCGGGCGCCACCATCATCAGGTCCGCCAGCTCGTCCACCACAATGACCACGTACGGCAGGGAGCCGTCGGGGTTCTCGCCCAGCTTCTCCCCCGCCACCGCCGCCACCGCCCGCTGGCGCTCCTCCACGGGGAGCGCGTTGAACGCCTGAACATTGCGCACCGTGGCGTGGGCGAACAGTTCGTAGCGGCGCTCCATGCCCTGGATCACCCTGCGGAGCTTCGCGGCGGCTTCCTTGGGGTTCTTCACCACCGGCACGAGCAGGTGGGGGACGTCCTCGTAGTGGCTGAGCTCCACCCGCTTGGGGTCGATCATGAGGAGCCGGACCGCCTCCGGCGTGGCTCGCATGAGCACGCTGCACACCAGCGTGTTGAGGGCCACACTCTTGCCGGACCCTGTGGCTCCCGCGATCAGCAGGTGGGGCATCTCCACCAGGTTGGCCACCACAGGGTAGCCCGCGATGTCTTTGCCGAGGGCCACCAACAAGGGATCCGGACGCTGGAAGGCAGGACTCTCCAAAATCTCCCGAAGCGTCACCAGAGCCGCCTTCTCGTTGGGCAGCTCGATCCCCACCGCCGACTTGCCGGGGATGGGAGCCTCGATCCGCACGGAGGACGCGGCGAGCGCCAGAGCGATGTCGTTGGCGAGGCTCGTGATCCTCTGCACCTTCACGCCGGGCGCAGGCTGCAGCTCGTACCGGGTCACCACCGGGCCCTGCTCCCAACCCACGCAGCGCGCCTCCACGCCGAAGGACTTCAGCGTCGCCTCCAGGCTCCGGGCCACCTCGTGCGGATCCAGGCGGGTGCGGGTCCGCGCCGCGGGCGCCGACTCCAGCAGCGAGATGGGCGGTAGGCGCCACGAGCCCGGGGCCTGCGAAGCCACCAGGTCCAGAGGAAGGGGCTCCTGCTGCACCCGGGGCGGACGGCGCTGTCTTGGCTTCGGTGGCTCCGGCGCATCTTCAGCCGCCGGGCGTTCCGGCGAGGGGCTTTCCAGCACGAAGGACGGGGCGGGCGCCTCCTGCAGCTGCGGCTCCGGTTGCCGACGCTGCCGCAGCTGCTCTCTTACTCCGATGGCGAAGCCCACCGCAGCCACCCACGCCGCCGAGGCCCCTCGCCGTACGCTGATCAGCCCCCGCGCCACCGCCCGCCCTGCCAGCGCCGCTCCGAGCAGGGTGCCTCTAGCGAGCGCCTCCAAAGCGGCCAGGGCGTTCCACCGGGACATCAGAAAGATCGCTGCTCCCGCGACCAGCAGGGGGCCCACCACGGACGCAGCCTCGCCACCGAGCCGGCGCCACGTCCACGCCTGGACCGCGCCCAAAAGACCTCCGCCCCTCCCGGCCAGCGCCTCTTCCCACTCGCGGCCGGACGGCGTGGCCGCGTGCACCAGCGCAAGCCACGAGGCCACCAGGAGCAGCAAGCCCGCAAGCCTGCGGGTAAGGCGCGGCCTGTCCACGGCGATCAGCACGAGCGCGGCCAGCGTGAGCAAAGCGGGTGCGAGCCACGCGTGGGCGCCGAACAGCGCGCGCTCCCAGGCCTGTACGTGCCGTGGCACCACGCCGTCAGCGCCCGGCAGGAGGCTCGCCGCTCCCACCGCGGCGAGTGCGAAGCACCCAGCCCCTACCGCACGGAGCGCGCGCCGCCCCCCGCCCCGCGTCCTCCGCGCGCCGGGCCGGGCCCTCCCGCGTCGAGCGAGCGTCCTGGCCTTCACGGAACTCCCTTCCACACGCTGACCCCAAACACCACGGCTCCCGCAAGCCAGCAGTAATAGCTGAACGCGCGCAACTGACCACGCCGGACGAACCCCACCAGCCACAGGATGGCCGCCACCCCGGAGGCCAGCGCGGTCACGAACGCCACGGCCAGGTGGGTCTGACCGTAGCCGAGGGCCACGGCCCCCCGCCAATCCGTGGCCAGGGAGTAGCCCGCGGCACCGAGGATCGCCGGCACGGAGGCCAGAAAGGAGTACCGAGCTGCCTCCTCGCGGGCCAAGCCTCTCCACAGGCCGGCTGCGATGGTGATCCCGGAACGGGAGATTCCAGGTATGATGGCCAGAGCCTGGGCTACGCCGATCCAGCCCGCGTCGGCCCACGTCATGTTTTCCAGGCTGCGGCGGTTTCGCTCGCGCGCCCACCACAGGATGAAACCCGTGAGCACGAGCTGCAGGGCGGTGGCCCGCACGGAGGCAAACATGGCTTCCAGGGGTTCGCGGAAGGCAAAGCCCAAAGCACCCGTCACCGCCGTGGTGCACACGAGCATCCACACCGCCCGGCCTGGGCCGGTCGAAGCTCGGGGCGCACGGACCCAGCTGGCCAGCATGCTCACGAGGTCCCGGCCGTACAGGACCAGCACTGCGGCCACCGTGCCCACGTGCACCACGGCTTCCAGGAGTACCCCAACCCGCTGAACCCCGAGGAGGGCCTCCGCGAACACCAGGTGCGCCGAGCTGCTTACGGGCAGGAACTCCGTGAGGCCCTGGACGATCCCCAGGATCGCGAGCTGCCAGGTTTGCGGCATCGACTGCTCCGTCGCGTGCTGCGTCTACCCGCCAAACGTTCGGCGCCCGGGCTCTCGTTTCCTGCGAGGGGTGAACACAGCCCGCCGCGATGGGGGCGCAGCCCACGGCTCTTCCGGTGAAGATCCCCCTCGCAGCGGGAAGGGGGCAAGGGTCGGTCCACGAGTGGCTTACACCTCCACCAGCAGGGGCAAGATCATCGGCTGGCGACCCGTCCGCTCGTACACAAAGCGGGACACCTGCTCGCGGATCTCCGAGCGTACAGCTCCGAATTCCATCTGACCCCGCTTGCGGCAGCGGTCTACCGCCCTGCGGGCCTGCTCTTTGACGGCCTCGATCAGCTGCTCCGAGCCCCGCGGGTAGACGAAACCCCGCGAGACAACCTCTGGGCCCTGCACCCAGCGCCCCGTCTGGCGGTCCAGGGCCACCAGCACGATGAGCACCCCGTCCCGGGCCAGGTGCTGGCGGTCGCGCAACACCACAGCTCCCACGTCGCCGACGCCGAGGCCGTCCACCAGCACGTTGCCCACCTCTTCCTGTCCGGCCACGCGGCCCTCGCCGGCCCGGAACTCGAACACCGTCCCGTTCTCCCCCACCAGCACCCGGTCCGGCGGCACCCCTACGCTGTGCGCGAGCCGGGCGTTCAACACCAGGTGCCGGTATTCGCCGTGCACCGGGATCACGTAGCGGGGGCGCAGGAGGTGGATCATCAACCTCAGCTCCTCCTGGGAGCCATGCCCCGAAACGTGTGCACCGGACCCTGGCCCGTAGATCACCTCCGCCCCCTGCTTGAACAGGTGGTTGATGGTGCGGGCCACCATGACTTCGTTCCCCGGGATGGGCGAGGCGCTGAACACGACCGTGTCACCTTTCTTGAGGCGTACCTGCTTGTGCGAGCCGGTGGAGATGCGGGTGAGCGCGGACAGCGGCTCCCCCTGGGAGCCTGTGACGAGCAGCAGCACCTTGCGGTCCAGGAGGCGACCCGCCTCCTCCACCGGCACGGAGGAGCCTTTGGGGATCCTGAGGTAGCCGAGGTCGGAGGCCACCCGGATCACCTCCACCATGCTGCGGCCCACGGCCGCCACCCGACGTCCGGTGTGGGTCGCGGCGTCGAAGGCCTGCTGGATCCGGTGGACGTTGCTGGCGAAGGTGGTGAGGAGGACCCGGCCCGGAGCCTGGGAGAACAGCTCAACGAACCGATCGCCCACCACCCGCTCCGACGCTGTCCACCCGGGTCGCTCCACGTTCGTGCTGTCCAGCAGCAGCGCCAGCACCCCTTCCTCCC
>JBEQAH010000169.1:0-4620 GCA_041640435.1 bacterium
GCGCACCTGCGCCCTGCGCCCGCGGTGGTAGTTCTGAGTGGCTGCGAGACAGCCTCGCATCGCCTGCTGCCCGGGGACGAGCTGGTGGGCTTCGCACGGGCCTGGTTCCACGCGGGCGCGCGGACCCTGGTGCTGTCGCTGTGGCCGGTGGAGGACACCGCCGCGTACCATCTGATGCGGGCCTTCTACGCCGGTCTCGCGCGGGGCGACAGGCTCCCGGCGGCCCTGCGCTACTCGGCTCTCTCCCTGCGTGACGGGGGTGCTCACCCCCTGCACTGGGCGGCGTTCGTGCTGGTCGGGGACCCCGACCCGCCAATCCAACCCGCGGTGAGGTCGCGTTCAGTCACGTGAGGCGCAAGGAGGTGCGACGTGCGGCGTACGTGGCGACACCTCAGAGGACACCTGGTCCTGGCTGCTTCCGAGGACCTTTTGATGGAGGTCGAGCGCACCCACCCCGTGCGCTGCCTCGCGCCTTGCCCCTGCCCCCAGGAGGCATACGTGGTCCGCGGCAGCGGGCTTGGCCGCCGGTGGGAAAGGATGCGACTGCCTCCTCCGGCACCAGCTCCTGCCGCGCTGCAGGTGCGCCGGGCGGTGCTGGAGGGCGCGGAGGAGGGGCAGCTGCTGGCCGCCCTCGCGCACGGGGGCCAGCGCGCGTACGGCTCCCTCGACTTTGAGGTGGCGGGCCAGCTGGAAGTGTCCCACGGCAGTCCCACGCCGCAGGCTGCCATCCGCGCACCGGGAGCGGACGAGCAAGCCTTCCGGAGCCAGCCCGCCTTCGCCGAAATCGGCCTGTGGGAAGCCGAGCGGGTGCCGTGGCGACCCCAGGGCGAAGGGGTCACGGTGGTGATCCTGGACAGCGGTCCACCCGCGGACCCCAAAGGCCCCTCCTTCGACCCGGACCTCGTGGACGTGTACTTAGAGTGGCCGCAGCGCCTCCCGGAGGGTCTTCCGGTGCTCGAGGAGGTGCCGGAGCCGTTCGGGGTGGAGTGCGGGGTGGTAGACCGGCGCAAGCTCGCGGCGTGGTCGCCGTATCTGGCCACCGACGAGCAGATGCGGACCTACCGCGCACACCACGGCGTGATGGTGGCGTCTTTGATCCGCCGGGTCGCGCCAGGCGCTCGCATCGTGTTGATCAGAGTGTTGAACGCCGCCCTTGGGGCCGCCACGTACGAGGTGGTGGAGGCCCTGCGCTGGGTCGGTCGCTTGGCGCGGTCAGGAGTCGCCCACCCGGACACGGGCCGGCCGCTTGTGTCCGCACCGCTCGTCTACAACCTGAGCTTGGGGGTCAGCCGCTCGCAGCCGGAAACCGTCCAGTCCTGCGTGTTGCTGCTCGTGGTGGATGAGCTGGCCCGCCAGAAGGCTCTGCTGGTGTGCGCCGCAGGCAACCTCTCCGAGGGCCGACCCGAAAACCCCCTGGAGCCTGCAGCTTACGGCCAGTTCGGCGACACCTTGGCCACCCAGACCCAGGTGGTGCCCGTGGCGGCCACCGCCGCTGCCCAGCCCGACCGGTACGCGTGGTTCAGCAACGAGGCGCACTTCGGCGCCCCGGGGGAGGACCTGTTGCTCGACTGCGGGACCGAGGTGCTAGGCTCCCGCTACGTGCGGTGGTCCGGCACCTCGTTCGCCGCCGCGCTGGTCTCAGGTGTGCTGGCGGTGTGGCTGAGCTGGGGTCTTCAGCCCGAGTCCGCCAAGGCACGGTTGTGGGAGCGCGCCCGGCGGCCCTCTCGCTGGGACGGGGTGCACGCGGTCCGCCTGTAAGGAACGGTGTCGCGGGCCCGGCGCGCTCCTCCCCCGGCCCGGAGTGCGGGTGTCGCGCCCACTCTCCGGATCTCCACTCCGGGGTCGCTGGCCATCTTCCCCGGGCGAACCTGAAACCTTATACGGCCGCAGGCGGGCGCGCCCTCAACAGGAACTTCTGGATCTTCCCCGTGGCCGTCTTCGGGAGCTCCGGGACGAACTCGATCGCCTTGGGGGCTTTGAAGTGCGCCAGGTGCTCGCGGCAGAAGGCCACCAGTTCTTCCTCCGTGGCCGCGGCCCCTGGCTTCAGGACCACGTACGCCTTGGGAACTTCGCCCCACTTGGGGTCCGGGATCCCCACCACCGCCGCCTCCATCACCGCCGGGTGCCTGTACAGCACCCCCTCCACTTCCACGGAGGAGATGTTCTCCCCACCGCTGATGATGATGTCCTTCTTCCGGTCCACGATCTGCATGTAGCCGTCGGGGTGTACCACGGCCAGGTCGCCCGTGTGGAACCAGCCGCCCGCGAAGGCCTGGGCGGTGGCCTCGGGGTCGTTGTGGTAGCCGGCCATGACCGTGGGACCCCGCACCACGATCTCCCCCACCTCCCGGCCGTCCCGGGCTACAGGCTGGAGGTCGTCCCGCACTACCGCCACCTCGCCACACAGGATCTGCCCCACCCCCTGCCGGGCCTTGCGGGCGGCCCGCTCGGCCAGGGGCAGGGCATCCCACTCCCTCCGCCACTCGCACACCGTAAGCCACGGCCCGGTCTCCGTGAGCCCGTACACGTGCACCACTTCAATGCCGAGCTCGTCCTCGGCCCGCGCGATGAGAGCCGCGGGAGGTGGTGCACCGCCCACGTACCACCGCAGAGGCTTGCGAGGCCTCCAGCTTTGGGCTGCTGGGTCGTTGAGGAGCATGACCAGGACCGTGGGCGCGGAGAAGGCCACCGTCACCCCCTCCGCGTCCACTACCCGGAACACCTCCCGCGGGTCCACGCGGACGAGGCACACGTGACGCGCGCCCACGGCGCTCACCGCCCACACCGCGCCCCACCCGTTCACGTGGAACATGGGCAACACGTGGAGGTACACGTCGTCCAGGTGCATGCGGCCGTGCACCACCACGTTCATCACGTTGAGGGCCGTGATCCGGTGGGTCAACACCACCCCCTTGGGGTGCGCCGTCGTCCCACTGGTGTAGTTGAACGTGATGGGTGACTCTTCGTCCACCTGCCCGACCTGGTTCCACAGCTGCTCGGCGGCAGCAGAGGAGACCTCGCGGGACAGCGCCTCCGACTCCTCCCCGAGCTCCACCACCCGCAGGGAGGGGATCCGGCCGGCCAGGGAGCCGGCCACCGACGCGAAGGCGGGGTCTGCGAGCAGCAGGCGTGCGCCGGAGTGGCGAAGGATGTACTCGTAATCGCTTTCCCGCAGCCGGGTATTGAGCGGGACCAGGACGCAGCCTGCCAGCGGCACCGCCGTGTACACCTCCAGCGCGCGATGCGTGTTGGGTGAAAGCACCGCGACGCGGTCGCCCGCTTCCACGCCCACACACCGTAGGGCCGCCGCCAGTCGACCGCAGCGGTCGCCGAACTCCGCGTAGGTGAACCGGCGGTCGCCGTCCACCACGGCCACGCGGTCCCGGTACAGATCCACCGCCCGCCGCACCAACGCAACCGGGGACAGAGGCGCACGCACGCTCCCCACCTCCCTCACACCGCTAGGTACCGGCGGACCGTCCGCTCGTCCGCGGTGATGGCCTCCATGGAGCCCTCCAGCTGAACCACCCCCTTGTCCAGCACGTAGCCCCGATCCGCCAGCCGACGGCAGAAGCGCAGGTTCTGGTCCGCCAGGAGGATAGTGACGCCCGCGGCCCGGATCTCCCGCAGGGTGTCCTCCAGCTGCCGGACCACCCGGGGCGCCAGCCCTTCCACAGGTTCGTCCAGCAGCATCAGATCAGGGTTCGTCATGAGGGCCCGACCCAGGGAGAGCATCTTTTGCTGGCCGCCCGACAGCTGTGTGCCCCGCAGGCCGCGAAGCTCGCGCAGAGCGGGGAACAGACTGTACACCCGCTCCAGATCCCACGGCCCCTCCCGGCGCGTGGCGTGGCGGGCGAGGAGCAGATTCTCTTCCACCGTGAGGTCCGGGAAGATCCGGCGATCGTCGGGCACGTACGCGATCCCGAGCCGCGCCACCTCGTAGGGAGGCCTCCCCACCAGGTCCGCACCCCGGAACTGTACGCGGCCACGGTGGATCCGCACGAGCCCCAGCACCGCCCGGAGGGTGGTCGTCTTTCCGGCCCCGTTCCTGCCGAGCAGCGCCACCACCTCGCCCGGCTGTACGGCCAGGGAGACGCCGTGCAGGACCGCGGAGGCGCCGTAGCCGGCCACCAGGCTGTCCACTACCAACACCGCTACGCCTCCTCCCCCAGGTAGGTCTCCCGCACCCTGGGGTCGGCCCGGATGGCTTCCGGCGGTCCGTCTGCCAGCACGCGGCCGCGATCCATCACCACCACCCGGCGTGCGAGCCCGAAGACCACGTCCATGTCGTGCTCCACCACGAGGAAGGTCAGGCCCCGCTCGGCTTCCAGCCTGCGGATCAAGTCCAGCAGGCCCGCCCGCTCCAGGGGGTTGAGCCCGGAGGACGGTTCGTCCAACAGGCACAGGCGCGGCCGGCTGGCCACGGCGATCCCCAGCTCGAGCCGCCTCTGGTCGCCGTGGGGCAAGGACGCCGCGGGCACGTCCGCAGACCCCAGCAACTCCAGCTCCCGCAGCAGCCCGTCTGCTTCCTCCCGCGCCTCCGGGATGGTGTCCACGGGTCGAAGCGGTTCGGTGGCCAGGCGCATCCGGCTCAGGACCGGGACCAGGAGGTTCTCGCGG